>JAKBAF010000018.1:0-1627 GCA_021809305.1 bacterium | reverse complement strand
TTGAAAATTTTGGCAAACGGATTGTCAAATCGCTGAAACTCTATTTTACCGATGTGGGTCTTGCGAGCTACTTGCTGGGCCTAGAGAACGTCACGCAAGTGGCCCGCGATCCACTAAGAGGCCACCTCATTGAAAATCTCATCGTGGTTGAGCTCCTCAAAGCACGGCTCAATCAGGGCGTGGATCCCCAGCTCTACTACTACCGCGATGCGCAAGGACATGAGGTCGATCTCATCTTTCAATCAGCCCGAGAGCTTGTTCCAATTGAGGTGAAGGCGTCGCAGACCTTCACTGCCGATTTTCTTAAAAACCTCCGCTTCTTTCAGAACCTTGTTGGCAATCGATGCGCAAAGGGTTTTGTTATCTATGGAGGGCAGCAAGAGCAGAAGATCGACTCCTTCGAGCTCCTTGCCTGGAGGAATGCAGCTCGGGCATTGCTTTGAACTCTCTTTACGCAAAACTCGCGCTTACAACGAGCTCGACGAGCTCTCGCCCCACGGGGTGGGGGAAGGAGAGACGGTGGTGGTGGAGGGCAATCCCTTCACCAAAGCGCACCTTGGAGCCGTATTTTGCATCGCCGATGATGGGGCAGCCGATAAAGGCTAGCTGGGCGCGGATCTGGTGGTAGCGTCCGGTCTGAAGGTCAATCTCAAGGAGCGTCCTCCCCTGATCGTAGCGAAGGGTCCGGTAGGTTAGGGTAGCCCGCTTAGCCTCAGGGTGGCTCGCGTTTACGATGTGAGCGCGATGGTCGCCGTGGCGAAGGTAGTTATCAAGAAGCCCCTCCTCTTGTGGAGGAGAGCCCTCGACAAGTGCGAGATAGCTCTTTTTAAACTCCCCATTGCGCAACGCTGCATTTAACCTCGAGAGGGCCTTTGAGCTCGCTGCAAAGAGGACGATACCCGAAGCTGGGCGATCGAGGCGGTGGACAGGTGTGAGAAAAGGGGCCTTTTGGCGCTCCGCCTGAACCTCCCTTTTCAGCAGGGATTCTAGGCTATCGCCCCCATCCGGTGGGGTTTGGGTGGGAAGGCCAGCAGGCTTATTCACAGCAAAGAGGTGGTTATCAACGATTAGGCGCGCAAAGCCGCTCATGAGAGCCCCCTCTGACGAAGAGCCTCATAGAGAAGGACCGTTGTGGCCATGGCAACATTTAGCGAATCAGCGCTCCCCAGCATCGGAATTCGCACCTTAATGTCGGCAGCGCCCAGCAGACGCTCGGAGAGGCCGAGCTGTTCGGTGCCGATCGCTATGATAAGAGGCACACTTAGATCGACCTCCGTATAAAGCGCCTTGGCGTGCGGGGTGGCAGCAAGAAGTGAGAGGCCGCGCTCCCGAATCCACGCAAGGGCCTCTTCGCTACTCGCCTCTGCAACGGGAACGGTAAAGAGTGTCCCTACACTTGCACGCACGACATTGGGGTTGAAGAGGTCGGTGCAGCGATCGCAGAGAATTAGCCCAGATACGGCTGTTGCATCGCTTGAGCGTAGGATGGTACCGAGGTTCCCCGGCTTTTCAATCGCCTCTGCCAATAGAAAAAGCGGAGTGGAGGCGCCCCTTGCCCGAAGCGATGAGAGGGGGGTGTGAAATTGGGGGGCGATGGCAATAAGGCCGTCGGGGCGATCGCGGTAGG
>JAKBAF010000017.1 GCA_021809305.1 bacterium | reverse complement strand
ACCTTCGTAAAAGCCCTCTTCTCCTCTCTGGTCATCTATAATTGCAATAAGATCGGGCAAGATCGCTTCTTCAACCTCCCAAGGCTCAAACTGACCCCCTAGAAAACGCCTACTGATGGTACCTTCTGCACCTCTTACTTCCTCACCGATGGCTTCTGGGGCCGCTAAAAACCACCAGAGGGGGGCGAAAGGCATCTTCTCCCCTGCACTTACAATATCTATCAACAAGTGCTCATGAACGGTAAGCACCGTCGTCAAGCAAGCAGCCTCCCTTGCGGGGCCGTTACGTCGTGCCCACTTATAAAGCTTTGTGAGATGATCGAGAAGGCCCTTAGCATTTCCTGATAGCGCTGAGGGCACACCTAAAGTTGGGCCATCATCAGCTTGTAGCAGAGCCTCAATTGCCCCGATAGAAGCGTTCTGAATGAAAAGATCGAGCTTGACCTTTCCACCTACGAGGCATGCTTGTGCAAGCTTGGCAATTTTTTCGTTATCCTTATCCCAAACATACTGAAGTGTAGGAATGACCTCGTCGCTTTTAAGAGAGACAAGAACAGAGAGAGGGAGCCCCTCTACCTGTCCAGCTGCACGGCAAAGGGCTTCCATCCGCTGCGCATTGAGGTCCGCCTCCGTGCCAATATTAGCTTCACACCGCTTAATGGCAATCTTAAAGAGGGTTACGAGCTTTTCGGGATCATTCAGGTGGGGCTCTAGTATCGCATTGAACTGCTCTTCAGTAGCGTGCGTTACGAGCCAATAGAGTTGCGACTCAGTGGCTTTGGCCGAGTGCGAAGAAATAGCTTTCAAAGTAGGAGCCGGAGCCGAAGCTAAAAAGCTCTGCTCGCTTGTGCTATCCGCTTCATTAAATTCAACAAGATGCTCTATCTCCTCTGTCGAAAGCTCCTTCTGGGGGCGCCAACCCTTGCACCACGTAAAGGCTTCAGCAACCCCTGCAAAAGCCACAACTGTGGCCGAACCAGCAAGGAGGCGCTTTGTCTCAAGGAGATTAAACCGTCGACCCAAAAAGAGCCTGTCAGCTGCCACAAGGAGCCCAAAGGCCGCGCCGCCTAGTAGAGCAACGGGAAGTCCAGGGTGATCCGATGCAATTTTACAGCCCATTACAGCAATCTCCATCTTTAAATTTGTAAAAAATAGTAACATCTACAGGCAAAATTGTCAATAAAGAAGGAGCTCTGAACTTAAACGAGAGGTCTCTTCAAAAAAAGACGGGTTTGGCAGAGAATCGCAAGGGATAAAACCGGAGGCCCTATGGATCTTATTCTCGGCTCAACATCAGAGCGCCGCCGTGAGCTCTTGTCTCACTTCTCACTGCCCTTCAAGATTGTCGCTCCCCTATTTGATGAGGAGTCTCTGCCATTCGAGGGAGATCCAGTGCTCTACGCCAGAACACTCGCCGAAAAGAAGGCTGCCTCCTTAAGCCGGCTCTACCCAGAAACCCCCATTCTCTCAGCAGACACCCTTGTCTATAAAGGGGGCCGGCTCTTCCCAAAGCCAAAGAGCCAGGCGGAGGCCTTTTCAACGCTCGCCACACTTGCTGGTGGCTGGCATAAAGTCTATACAGGGGTTGCGCTTACCTATCGGGGGGAGCTCTTCTCTGAGGTTGAGCTAACCGATGTTGAGCTCCACGCGCTCACGGCTCACCAGATCTCTGAGTACCATCGCCACAACTACTGTGGGGATAAGGCGGGGGCGTATGCGATTCAAGGTGGAGGAGGGTTGATTGTAAAGCGCTTAGAAGGAGCTTACACCAATGTCGTAGGCCTCCCTTTTAACTCCGTACAAAAGTTGCTATCTAAAGTGGGGATCGATCTTTGGGACGCTCTTTAGAGGTGAGTGCAAAACTCCATCGGATAAAATCACCTAAAAATCGGTTAAACTCACCTTTTGCACTCACCTCTTTAGTATGGCTAACACCTCTTATCCTCCTCGCCGCTCCCCTTGGAGCTGACAATGAGTATGAGGGCTCGCGGCTGATCTTTCTCGCCTCAAAGGGTGAGCTGGCAAGATCTCTTAAGGAGCTCCGATTGGCCGGAGAGGAGGTTAGCTCCTACGACCTCACCCTCTTGCGCCAGATAGGCAAGGCGATCGTCCAGCTAGGCTCGAGGTCTAAATCAAAGGAGGGCCAGCTCCTCTCCCTTCTCGGGATTGAGATTACAGGCGATCCGGAGCTCATGCCAGCGCTGCGCAGCGCATGCTCTAGCCTCCATCCAGAGGTGCAGCTTGCCGCACTTCAGCTCCTTGCAAAATTTAGGACCGATGCAAGTGTTGAGCTCCTTTTGCGAGCCATGTCATCACCCTTTATCATTATACGCTTAGAGGCCGCCTTTCACCTGGTACAGATGCAGCATGCCGATGCCTTTTGCGCTATCCAATCACTCATGTGCAAGGTAGTGCCAGAGCTCCATCCTCTCTTCCCCGAGCTCCTTGCGCAGCTCAACTCTTTAGAGGCAGATGGTGAGCTAAGACGATCTCTTAACCAAGGCGGTCCTGCGATGCAGCGATCCGTAGTCCTCGCTGCAAGCCACTACAGCCGCGACGACCTCCTGCCAGATATCCGAAAGCTCTTGTCGCGCAAAGACCCTCTACTGCTCGAGTCAGCAATAGCCTTCGTTGGGACCCTTCGCGACAGCGATTCAATTAGCGCCCTGAAACGCCTTGCCCGCCACCCTGAGAGCTCTGTCCGACTAGCGGCTCTTAAGGGGCTACATCGCCTTGGCAGCAAGAAGGCTCAGGTGTTGATTGAGCAAAGTGCCCTTAATGAAAACCTCTATGCCATCAACGCACTTGGAGAGATTAAGGGGAGTGAGGAGCCTCTTGCCTCCCTTTTAGGAAGTGAGAATCTAGAGGTGAGGATTAATGCGGCATTTGCCCTCGTGCAGCTTGGCGATGGCCGCGGAGCGACGCTCCTTCGGGAGATTCTGATCTCAGATGCGCAGGATCTTGGTCTAAAGCCTGAGACCTCCCCCGGTGGTGGCCTTCACGCACTCCGCCTAATCAGCTGTTTAAAGCAGCAGGCCAAGAAGGATCCCTCTTGCACTGAGATATCAACGCGGCTTCGCGAGGCCATCCTTGTTCGAGCACTTGAGGTTGAAGAGGAGGCCTTCTTGCAGCTGGCACAAGAGATATTCGCTGCGCAGCAGAATGATCTCATACCCCTCCTCTCGCAACTACTCGAGAGCCTTGGTACCGAAAAGGCGATTGCGCTCTTAGAGAGTGAGCACAACCACCCGGGCGCCCCGCTCATTCGAAACTACTGCAGCCTCGCCCTCTTTCGGCTCCGCAGGGAGGGTCCCTACCGCGAAGAGCTTTCTGAATGGATTGTGCGACAAAGACCGATAGCGGATCTTCAGGTTCGCCCTTCCCTACCCTGGAATGTCATGACGGGTACCGAGCGCCGCTTTAAGCTCACCCCAGAGGAGAACTCGCGTCTCATGATTGACGCACTTGAGGCGATTGCTAGCTGCCGCGATGTGGCTGCAATCACCCTTCTACTTCAGGTTATGGAGGTAGGACCGATTGAGAACGCCTATGCCCTTGGTGGACTACTCATGCGAATTGCTGAATAGCTGGCGCTTCTTTAGCCTTGGGTGGGGGTATCTATTTGGGGCATTCGTATTTCAAGACGAACCTCTCCATATTCAATTGCCGTGCTGTCCCCCAAGGCAGACTCCCTTTCATCGTCTTTAGCTAAAGTCATTTGGCGCCCATCACGGCTTAATGTCACCATATGAGTGGGGTAGATGACCTTTGAGTACTCATCCCAGCCCTCAAATTTAGGCTTAATTGTAGCGCCCCATTCCCTGTAGATGTACTGCCGATAGATTAGGCAGTTATGATCGTGAGAGTAACGAATGGTTCCCTCGGGCTGTAGGCCGTCATTCCTTGCCAAGACCTCTCCACCCGATGAGAGATAGACGGTTCTTGGAGAGCCATAGCCAAAGGGATCTTTCCAAGGCCTCCCTCCTGGGCAAAGACTGGAGATAAGCTTAGAAACTTCGAGAGAGTGAAACTCATTCAACTCACCATTTCTGAAATAAGAGACCTGAACAAGAGGAGGCTCTTCTGCTGTGACAGGGATTACAGAGGCAACAGGCTGAAGCTCTGCAATAGGCTCAGCTTCTGGCGGAGAGGTTATGGAAGCAACAACGACAATAGGCTCTGCTCGTGTTGGAGGGGTAATGGATGCAACAACAATAGGCTCAGCTTCTGGCGGAGCTTCCTCTTTCTTGGGGCCTTCCTCAGGAAGACTCTCCTTTCTCTCTACTCTGGGTTGAATCGTAGGCGTAATCACTTGAGCTGGAGAAGAGAGCGGTGCGCCTCGGCCATCGGATGTGTAAAACCGCCCTGAGACAGCGCGACAAACCACACCACCACTCGCTACCAAAAGAGAGACCGTTAACCCGGCTAGGCGGCCTCGATTCTTCAAACCAAAATAGGCTAATGGCAGGCCCAGAAGACCTAGAGTTGCCACCCCAATAGAGGCTCTGTTAATTGCTGCATTGGAGACTTGACAACCCATCTTTAACTTCCTACTTTAAAAACGAAATTATAGATGATGTGGAAGTAAACGGTCAACGAAAAAGAGAGGCCTCCAAAAACAAGTTTTTCTGGAGGCCTCATCTATTTACGCGAAAAGGTAGTTAAGACTCTCGACAAGGGTGGGGTGGGCGAATATACCGTCTCGAAGAGCTGTGTAGTGCAGCTTACCTAGCATGGCGACCTGAATGGCCCCCATCACCTCGCCACCCTCAGCTGCCAGAATCGCGCAGCCGAGAACCTCTCCTGTCGCCTCATCGACAAGCGCCTTCAGCATCCCCTTGGTCTCGCCAAGCGTTCTTGCCCGAGGGATCACAGCGGCTGGTACTTTAAAGAGGCGATATTTTAGCCCGCGCTGACGCGCCTCCTTCTCTGTTAAACCAACTCTTCCAAGCTCAGGATCGAGGAAGACGGTGTAGGGAATAAGCCGATTATGTGTTGTTCTCTCTCCCTTTTCCATGAGTTGCGAGCGAACAACACGATAGTCATCGAGCGAGACGTGGGTGAACTGGGGCCCGCCATTGGCATCACCGATCGCATAAATTCCAGGAATATTGGTCTCCAGCTTCTCGTTTACTGGAATAAAGCCTCTCTTGTCGAGGGCGACACCTGTCGCTGCAAGATTAAGCCCCTCGCTGTTTGAGGCCCGCCCAATTGCTACAAGTAGGTGAGAGCCGACAACCTCTTTTGTCCCCTGTGCTCCGCTCAAGGTGACCTTGATCTCATTGCCGCTCTTGCCTGCAACCTTTTGCACCGCACTATTTAGATAAATTGTGATCCCCTCAGCTTTCAGCAGATTGGCCACCTCCGCAGCCACATCCTCATCTTCCTTCGAGAGCAGATGCCCTCCATGTTGGATCACCGTCACCTCACTGCCAAACCGACGGAAGATCTGCGCAAATTCACACCCGACATACCCTCCACCCATAATCACAAGATGCTTTGGCAGATGATCGATCTCTAGCAAGGAGATGCTTGTTAGGGGATTGGACTCTTTTAAGCCCTGGATGGGGGGAATTGCGGGCTGTGTGCCGGTATTAACAACGATGCGATCCGCACTAAATTGACGCACCCCACCCTCTTGGAGGGCGACCTCTACTCGCTTAGGGCCAATAAATCGAGCCTCTCCCATGAGAAATTCAAGGCCAGATGTCGAGAGGAACTGAGAGCGGACCATCTCTCGCATTGTGTGCACAACAGAGCTTTTGTGATCGATGACAGAGGAGATCTCTGCAAATGGGTGGTCGATCTTGATGCCATACTCCTTGGCACGACGGGCCATCTCCATCACCTTTGCGCTTCCAACCATTGTCTTTGTCGGAATGCACGCGACGTTGATGCAGGAGCCTCCCACCATTGCACGCTCGATCATAACCACCTTGTGTCCCGCAGACGCATAGGCCATCGCAAGCGTCTTCCCGCCCTTTCCTCCCCCAACAACAATTAGATCGACTCTCTCATCAGCCATATTACGCCTCCCTGCACTCTGTTTGGCCCATCCTACAAGGAGGGCACTAAGAGAGTAAATGATTATTTTTATAAGCGAGCCAAGAGCGACGCCCTATATACGAAATAAATTTGCATAATATTTACAAATATGTTAAAATTTGAACCATAATTAACAAAACAAGGAGAAAAACAATGTCAGAACCATCTGCTCTTCAACTAAATAACTGCGCTGACGATATCAAGACTACTCAAACAACCCTCCGCAAGGCGGCCTCCGCCTACAACGAGGTCGATCGTCTGGTAGTACTGCGAGATGGGATTAACAATCAGACAGGAGCCTATAAGACCACGCGCGATAAGATGGTAGCAGGGCTCTGCTCTCCTCTTGCCCTTGCCTTAAGCGCTTTCGGTTTTCACCTCTGCGTGAAGGGCTTTGCCAGACTGCCTACTCTGCTACTGGCTCACGCGAGCGGGTTCGCCGCGGTGTTTGGCTTTGGATGCGGTGTCTTAGGGGTAAAAGAGTATCGCTTTGCACACTCTCCAGAAGCGAAGGAGTTAGACCTAAAACTCACACACTTGACCCAGCCTCTGCGGATGGCCCGTCTTTCGGCTACGAGCTGGATAGCCCAAGGAAATCAGATGGCTGCGAGGATCGGTACATCGTCTATTTCGTTGTTCAGCTCACCTGAGCAACAAGCTGCAGCCAAGGTAAGAAGTGCAGTATCGAGCCTTAAGGCTGAGCTGCAACAAGCTCCGGAGATCAAGCAGGATTCGTTCTAGGAATTTGGATCTATTGCAGCAATTTGGAAGAGGGCTTAGTGCCCCTTCCAAACTACCTTACTTTCTTGAGAAGAGTGGTTGCCCAGGATAGGACTCGAACCTACACACCTTGCGGCACCAGATCCTAAGTCTGGCGTGTCTGCCAATTTCACCACCTGGGCAGGTCCTGAACCCTACCATATCTCGCTTTTTCCCTTCCACCAAACTCTTGCCCTCTCACGCTATTAGCAAATTTCACCTCTTTAGTTTCAATTATACTTAAAGAGGGTTGCACAAAAATATAGCTCATGTTAATGTCCGATCGAAAAAACGTTAACATTTTGATGGCAATGGAGGTCTTAAGATGGCTGGGATAAATGGCGTAGACGATTCAATCCTATCATCCCTCAATCCAGTTCACCCTTGGTTTGACTTCTCCGGTAAAGTTGATCGCTCGGAAGCTGAGCGAATTGAGAGAGCAAAAGAGGATGAAAAGGATGCAGAGCAGGAGGCCCTACGCTCCAAAACAGGCTCTCAAGAGGCGCCTTGGACGCCAAAGCTCCAGCTCGAAGATAGACAAGCCGGAAATGGCCAGGTAAAAGAGGCCATTGCAGACCTCAAAAGAGCTGGCGAGAAACTTGTTGCAACAGGCGTAGCACCTGCATCGAATGAGATTAATCAGAAAATTCAAGATATCGTCTTTAAGGGCGATGAGGGGGCCAAACGCCCCTCTATTGAGACGCTTGTTCAAAGTGCCTCTGATGCTAAAGAGAGCCTTCCCCAAACAATCCCCCCTATCCGCGCGCTGGCCGAAGACTCTCTTGCAGCAGGTGAGGAGTATATTGATTCGGCAAAGCGGGCTCGCGAAGCCCTGCAACAAGCAAGCAGCGTGGCTGATGCGGTAGCAGCTGCTAGCCGTGATGATCTAAAGGTTGATCGCGAGGTGAAGAACCTTCAAAGAAATCGCGACGGACTCCTTAATGCGCTCGATACGACAATTGGCATGATGGAAGAGTCGCAACAGGTGATCCACCTCCTCAATGATTCAGCTGCAAAAAGAACAAAAGCTGTCTCCGAGATGAGAAATCTCCTCATCCTTTTGGAGAAGTATGGCAGCCGCAAAGAGCTCGATCTTACCCAGCCAAAAAATGATGAAGAGAGCGCCGACTTCCAGAGGATGCTAGATCTTAGAGAGACCGCCAATGGATATGGGGCAAAGTGGGAGATAGCTGGATGGAAGAGCGAGGTTGAGAGGAAGCAGTACTGTGGACAGGTAGAGAGCGCTGCCACCCTTCTCACCAACCAAGAGCAGAGCCATGGAATGAAGATTCAGATGGCCTTCCAGGCATTCAGTGCCATTACAATGCTCGCCTCCTCAATTGCTAGCCTTATCGCCACTCTTATCGAAAAAATCACCCGCCGCATCGATAAATAGGGGCAGATAATGACACTAGGCTCAATCTCTCCCGCCTCAAGCCCTCTCTTTCCGAGAGAGGGGACGCACGGCGTAGCGACAAGACTTGATGAGACCTTTGAGAAGCAAGAGACGGCAGCTGCCACTCTCTCCCCCTTAGCTCCTCCCTCCTTTGCGCAGATGCCGCGCCAGCTGGCTGTGGACCAGATGCTCGAGGCGATTGGAAAGATCCGTGCTGCTTTTCCAGACTCTGGGGTCAATAGCTCAGTTGAGGTCATGCTGCTACAAGGTGGGCGCTGCCGCATCTACAACGACCACCTCGATATAGAGATCGAAGGGTTGGATAGGCTGGCGAGGCGTTTTCAAGAGCTGATGCGAGAGAAAGAGCTCGCAGAAGAGGCGATCCAGAAGAACCTTGAGAAGCAGTGCAAGGTCGATAACGCAGAGACATGCATCTCCATGCTCTCTTTAGGCTTTCAGGCAATGGCTGCCCTCGGCCTGATTGCTAGCGGCAACGTCATCATCGGCGGAGTGATTGGCATCGGCTTTCTCGCCTCTGCTGTCCATCAAGTGGCTATAAGGCTCAACTGGTATGAACAAGCAGCCCTGTCACTTGGCGGAACCGATGCCGAGGCCTCCCTAATGGCATCGAGGATCCAGACGGGGATTGGCCTTGCCCTCTTTGCCTATGGGATCGGCACAACCTTTGCGGGCGGCTCAGCTGCCATATCCGCTGGCTGGGAGGGCATTACAAGCTCCTCCCCTCTTCAGCAAGGCCTTGCCAATCTGGCAGTTGGTGCGCAAGGGATCTGCTCTCTTGCGCAAGCCAAGTTCAAGGGCGATAAGGGGGAGCTCGATGCCCACTTCCTCGGCGTTCAAATGAATATCGCTGTCACCCGCTTTAAGCGGGAAGATAAGCAGTTAGGGGCGGATTGCCTCCTCAAAGTGGTCGAACAGCTCTTCGGCGATGCCGCCGCTCAAGCACATGTCATGCGCAAAATGGATGAAGCTGTTACTGGCATTTTAGACAGCATAACAGCAGAGTAAAGGAGTATATGAAATGGTAGGAATGCGCGATATCACCAATGCCCCAAGGGCCGCTTGGGAGTACTTCACAGTAGGTGAGAAGCCTCCCGAGCAGACAATTGCAGAACCTGGACGTGTCGTGCTTGTCACAAGTGGGCTAACGACCGCCTTTCAAGCTGATAAGTGCCTCGACGCCTTTCTTCAGATGGCCAAAACAATTGGCTGTTCAGCTGATACGCACGCCGTGATTGTTGCGATGTATCGCTTAGAAAGCCCAGAGGCTGAGCTCATGCTAAAAGCTAAGAAGCTCAAGTACCAAGACGTCCATCTTCAGCACCTCGATCTCGCTCGCACCAAGATCTATGAGACAGCTCACTGGGAAAAGCTCTGGGGCACCTGGGGTAGTGGCGCCGGTATGCTCCTCGGCTTTGTAGCTCCAAAAGCACCAGAGCTTGGTGGCAAGGCTTGCAGCTACATTCCTCGCACAGCCCCTAACTGGCTCGTCAGTGTTGGAGATCACTTTGTCAATGCCGATAACCAGCGCAAGTATCGCAAGCAGATCACACAGTTTAGTGGCAGCTTCCCCCAGCTCTTCCACCAGCAGAGCCAAATCGCCGGTCAGACAGGTCAAGGTGACCACCAGGCTCTCATGGGGATCGCACAGGTGTGGCTCGATAAGAACAACAACGTGGGCGGAGAGAAGAGCGAACAGACTCAAACCACCCAGGCCATCTACGGTAATGCCACCCAGGCTATCAAGACATCCTTGGATGTTCTCCAACAGATCTTCAACGCGATCCGAGCTGCTTAGAGCTCTATTGGGGGACGTTGCCCCCAAACCCCCACCAGAGGGCTTTCGCCCTCTGGACTCCCTATATGTTTTTATTTTGTCTTAGTACTTGTTTAGCAAGGACTTATAATTCTCTATCGAAAAGGCTCCGCCTTTTCGATAAGGGCGCATAGAAAAAGGGATCTACGGCTAAACGTTCCGATAATATGGGGTGTCCAGAGGGCAAAAGCCCTCTGGTGGG
>JAKBAF010000016.1 GCA_021809305.1 bacterium | reverse complement strand
TCCGCAGAATCGACATTGATCTTCCTTGGGATTTCGAATCTACCATACTTGACCGACATGATCTCACCCCTCAACTTATCGATAAACGGTCTACCGATAAACTGTTATCGATGCATTACTGAACAAACCCTTAACTTAGACTCCCTTAGGAGCTTGGTACTTCTTTCGGCCCTAGTGGCAGCTTGCTCACAAACCAAGAACAATCCAAACTACCAACCACTATTATGGCCGTCCAAATCGACTAGATGACCTTCTACTGATGTACACCAATCCAAAACTCATCTTGGCTAACCACCCGAACGGAAGACCATCCCTCTAGCTACGAAGGTTAGACCCTACGACGCTTACGAGGACGGCAACCATTATGGGGGACAGGCGTACGATCACCGATTCTTGAGATCGTCAGCCCTGCAGACTGCAATCCCCTAACTGCCGATTCACGCCCAGCCCCTGGCCCTTTAATGTAAACTTCGACCTCGCGCATCCCCATTGTCATAGCACTCTTAGCCGCATCCTGAGCTGCTAACGTCGCAGCAAAGGCCGAGGACTTACGACTTCCAGAGAAATTCACCTTCCCAGCGGAAGCCCAAGAGATGACATTGCCAGCCGGATCGGTGATAGCAACAATTGTATTGTTAAAAGTCGCCTTGATGTGCGCGACCCCGGAAGCCACCGTCCGACCAACCTTACGACGAGTCTTTGTAAGCGGCTTTTTCTGCTGATTCATCTGCTTTGCCAAGATCCACCTCTAAGTATCAAGAGCCTTAAACAGAACCCGAGAGAACCTCACCATCTCCTCTAATAAAGAGAGAGCGATTCTATCGGGCCACAATAGACCCTCTAAATCTGTCGCTTAAATACTACTTCTTCTTGCCGGCGATCGTCTTGCGTCGCCCTTTCCGCGTCCGAGCATTAGTATGGGTTCGCTGGCCACGTACCGGTAAACCAGAACGGTGGCGCATCCCCCGATAGCAATTGATGGCGATTAGACGCTTAATGTCGTTTCCTACCTGACGCCTAAGATCTCCCTCGACGACATACTTTGTCTGTAAAAGCGTATTGATTTTAGCCTTTTCAGCTTCCGACAATGCGTTAGCCTTCATATCAGGGCTTAAACCGAGCTCCTTACAGATATCTTCCGAGCGTTTTGGCCCAATCCCGTAAATATACCTCAAAGCAATGACGAGGCGTTTATTGTTAGGAATGTCGGTTCCGATAATACGAGGCATCTACCCCTCCAACTCACCTCGTGCACACGACACGAGCGAAATACAGTCTGATTCTAAATACGACCTAAACTACTTACGTACACTGCAAAAGAGCCCATCATTTTACCGAGACGACTCATTATCCGCAAAGGGAAATGCGTCTCAAGGTGAACTCTTGAATTTCCTAACGCGCCCGCACCTTTCCACGCTTCATAAAGCCATCATAGCGCTTTGTGATGAGATGCGATTCAACCTGTTTGATGGTATCAAGAACAACGCCGACGAGAATAAGCATCGGGGTTCCTCCAAAAAAATAGCTCACGCCTTGACTTAGCTCCAAGAGACTGCCAATAAGCGTCGGTAAAATAGCAATCAAGGCCAGGAAGATGGCACCGATAAGGGTGACACGACTCATTGTGCTTTCAAGAAAATCTTGAGTCGGCTTACCTTGCCGAATTCCCGGAATAAAGGCCCCATTCTTCTTCATATCTGAGGCGATCTGCTCCGGATGAAATTGAGTCGCCGTCCAAAAATAGGTGAAAAAGAGGATCAGCACAACATAGATCGCCGTATAGAGCCAACTCCCGGGACTTAAGTAAGCAGCAACGCCTGCAAATCGCGTACTACCGCCTAAAAACTGAGCTAAGGTGGCTGGGAGCATTAACAGCGCAGAGGCAAAAATTACAGGAATTACCCCCGCATAGTTGATGCGCAGCGGGATATAGGCACTCGATCCTTGAACCTCGCGTCGCCCTACAACCCGTCTTGCATATTGGAGAGGAATGCGACGTTGCCCTTGAATAATAAGAATCGTGGCAAGAATTACAGCTACAAAGACGCAAGAGAGGACCACAAGAGAAGAGAAGGTCATCTGCCCAACTTCTTGCGAATCGACGTTAAGTTGAGAGATCACGCTTCCAATCGCTCTCGGCACCTCCGAGAGAATTCCAACAGTGATAATCAAACTTATCCCGTTGCCAATACCACGCTCTGTAATCTGCTCACCGAGCCACATAAGGAAAACCGTACCTGTTGTCATCGTAACGATAACAACAAGATAGAAGAGCCATGGAAAACCAAGGACCTCGACACCAAGAAGCTCTGGCATCACAATACCAGGTCTTGTTGCATTCATCTGCAACGCGTATTTCGCAAAGAGCCCAGCCTGAAGAAAGGAGAGAATCACCGTGAAAAATCGTGTCCACTTGGTGACCTTCTTCCTGCCAAGGGCTGGATTCTCGCGAATCTCCCTTTGGAGCGACGGTATAAGAGCTCCTAAGAGCTGAACAATAATCGAGGCAGAGATGTAGGGCATAATCCCAAGAGCTACCACCGTCATCTGAGAGAAGGCACTGCCCGAAAAGATGTCTACCAATTGAAACAAGTTCTGTCCACCACCGGAAAGGTGGCGAAAGAAGCTAACCGCAATCTCACCATTTATTCCTGGGACCGGAATAAAGACCGCAATGCGGTAGATGACCAGCATAAGCAGAGTGAAAAGAATTCGAGAACGAAGCTCCGGAACCCGAAAGACCCGCACAATCCCTTCAAACATTCTCGCCCCCTCTAACTCCCACTCAGCCACCAGATCCGCGCTATTAGCACCAACGACAACTCAAGCAACATCATCTTCGAATCGGCGACGGAGCGTCAGAGGGATGTTAGCCGCCTCTACCTTTCGCAAAGCCTCTGCTGAAATCGCATCTACTTCGATGCTCACCAAACGCTTTGTCAACTCACCTTCGCCAAGAATCTTAATACCCCAAGAGTGTCCCGTCACCAAGCCATGCCGACGCAAGGTCGCTTCATTGACCGGCTCACCATCAACAAAGTAGCGATCAATGAGTACTAGATTAACGGAGTGCATCCGACGCTGAAAACGGGCCACTGAGAATCCGCGTTGAGGGATCTTCATGAAAAGGCGCATCTGCCCCCCTTCATATCCAAAACGCCTCTTGTAGCCCGAGCGAGCAGAGGCTCCTTTGCCTCCACGACAGCTCGTCTTACCATGCCCAGAACTGGGACCTCGACCAACGCGCTTACGGCGCGACGGCGGACGAGTCTCATCTGCTAGATTAGCTAGTGTCCTCATGCGTTAACACTCCTTCGACGTGCAATCTCCTCACGGCTTCGCAGGCTTTTCAGCGCCATGATGATCGCTCTAACTTGATTTATCGGATTGCTTGATCCGAGGTTTTTTGCCACAACATCGTGAACACCCGCAGCCTCAAGAACAGAGCGCACTCGCGAGCCGGCAACAATGCCTGTCCCCTTCGGAGCTGGCTTTAAAAGGAGGTGAACTCCATCGGCCTTGACAACGACCTCGTGTGGAATGGTCGTCCCTTCCATCTCAAAGCTGATGACATTTTTGCGCGCCGCCTCTCCGCCCTTTCGAATTGCATCCGAGAGCTCATTAGCCTTCGCAAATCCACATCCGACATGACCCTTGCCATCTCCGACGAGAATGAGTGCCGAAAAGCTAAACTTGCGACCGCCTTTAACCACTTTGGCACAGCGATTAACGAAGAGAACCTTCTCTTCTAGCTCTTTTCCTGTGCTCTCAGGTTTTCCCTTCTGCTTCGACATCGATTAACCTTGACGTAATTAAAATTGTAGTCCAGCTTCGCGCGCCGCATCGGCGAGGGCAGCAATGATACCGTGATATTTGCGGTGCCCACGATCAAGCACAACCCGCTCGATTCCTTTACCAAGAGCTCGCGTCGCTATAAGCCGTCCAATCTCTCGGGCGGACCCAATCCCAAGACGGCTAAATTCCGTCGCCTTGAGTTCCTTAGAACAGGTCGACAAACCTACCAGAGTCACACCAATCTCGTCATCGATAATCTGTGCTTGGAGATGTTTATTACTCTTCACGACAGAGAGACGAGGTCGAAATGCCGACCCCCGAAGGTGCTTTCGCACTCTAAGAGACCGCTTAACTCGAGCTTCACTCTTCTTAACAATTCTACCCCTTGCCACCCTAACCCCCGAACATGTTATTTTGACGCCTTACCGGCCTTGCGCCTGACAGTTTCACCTTCGTAGCGAATTCCCTTGCCCTTGTAGGGCTCAGGGGGCCGATAGCTTCTGATGTTAGCTGCAAACTGCCCTACCTGTTGCCTATCGATTCCCGAGATGTGAATTGACGTATTTTTTTCCACCAACACGTGAAGACCGGTTGGAATCGCTATCTCTGTTGGATGAGAGAATCCAAGTAGGAGTTCTAGCTGGTGGCCCCGAACAGCCGCTCGATAGCCAACCCCCACCATCTCTAATCGCCTAGTAAAACCACGAGTGACGCCATCAACCATATTGTTAAGGAGAGCACGCTGCAGCCCATGAACCGCTGAAAGATCAGGGTTGTTTTCTGCAACCACGCAAACCTCACCCTCTTTTATCTCGAGGCTAAGCCCACGGCAAATACTGCCCTCAAGTGAACCCTTAGGGCCTTTAACCTTAACGAGCTGGCCCGCCACTGTGACCTCAACACCTTTAGGAATAGGAATAGGTTTCTTTCCGATACGCGACATCTTAACGCAAGCCTCCCAGGGCATCTTAATCAGTTTCTTAAACCTCTCTACCAGACGTAGCAGAGCACCTCGCCACCGACCTTCCTCTCTCTCGCCTCCTCCCCTACCATGACCCCTTGTGAGGTCGAGAGAATTGAGATCCCCATCCCACCAAATACCTTAGGAATGGCTCGGAAACCTACATAGCGCCTCCTAGACGACTTAGAGACTCTCGTAAGACCCTGAATCACCGGCTCTCGCTGCGAGGCGTAGCGCAAGTAGATTCGGATAACTCCCTGGGGCTTATCTTCGCGCACCAAAAAACCGTCAATGAAGCCCTGATCTTTCAGCACATTTACGAGCTCAACAAGCAGCTTGGTTGATGGCAGCTCAACATAACGCAACCGCGCAACTTGCGCATTACGGATGCGCGTAAGCAGATCGGCAATCGGATCCCCAATGGACATGGGCACTTCTCCCTACAATTTCTTCGGTTACTTCCTAAAAGGCATTCCAAGTTGCCCAAGCAGCTCTAAACACTCTTCCTCATTCGGCGCCGTCGTCACAAAGGTGATGTTCATCCCCTGAGTGCGCTTAACTTCGTCAAGATTGAGTTCGGCAAAAATATCCTGAGCAGTGAGCCCAAGAGAGTAGCTCCCTCGCCCATCTCCCTTTCGTAAAAAACCACGAAAGTCGCGAATACGAGGGGCAGCGATATTGAGAAAGCGGTCAACGAAATCATACATTCGCTTTCCTCGAATCGTCACCTTAACCCCAATTGCCTGGCCTTCGCGAAGCTTGAAGTTGGAGATGGACATCCTTGCCTTCGTGATCAACGGCTTTTGCCCGCTGATAAGCGCCAGCTCCTTAACGCAATCCTGTATAATATTGCGGTCTTTGGTTGCCTCCGCCACTCCCATACTGATTACTACCTTCTCTAGGACAGGTATCATCATTGGGTTGGAATAGCCAAACTTCCCCTGCAGGGCCGCTCGAACCTCTTCCTTGTATCGCTTCTTTAACCTTGACATGGTTCGTTCCACGCTATGCAGTATGTGTTCAAATCCATCGCATTAGCTCCCTCACCATTCGTGTGAGTGGCCTCTCTGCTACGAATCACTTATCTTTCATAATCTAAAGAGTAGAATTCTCCCGCAGAACACCGCTTTGCTCTGAACTAGAGCAGGACGGAAGTTGCGAGAGAGATTTCCCCTATGTCTTTGCCTTTCTAACAGAGCGATAAACAAGCTCCTTATCACCTTCTTGGTAGACAAGGTCTCGCTCACCGGACTCTCCAAGACGAATTCGCAACTTAAGGCGCCGAGAGGAGGCATCGCAGGGTTGCACGTTGGAAATGTGCATGGGTGCTTCCATCCTAAGAATCTCGCCTTTAGGTCTGTCTTGGGTAGGCTTCATATGCTTAGTTCGAAAATTTAGCCCTTCAATGACTGCAAAATCCCCCTGCACGCGCAATATCTCTCCGACATTGCCTTTCTCGTTGCCCGCAATGACAATGACCTTATCCCCTTTCCGTAACCACTTGCTCATCTCGCCCTCTTTCATTGATCAGAAACGCTAGTATTGCGTCACTCTCTGCTTAAATCACCTCGGGTGCTAAGGAACAAATCTTTCCATAACCCGCCTCACGTACCTCACGCGCCACTGGACCGAATATGCGTGTTCCACGTGGATTGCCCTTATCATCAATAAGAACACAACTGTTGGTGTCAAATCGTAATTTTCCGCCATCACGTCTGCGGATGTACTTCTTTGTTCGCACCACAACGGCTTTGACAACCTCCCCCTTTTTCGCGCTACTATCGGGATCTGCCTCTCTAACAGAGCAGATGATAATATCCCCGACTCGTGCATAGCGACGACGGGTCCCTCCAAGCACGCGAAAGCACTTTACTTTCTTGGCGCCTGAATTGTCCGCAACCTTTAGTTTGGTCTCTGGCTGAACCATGGGGGCCTCTCTCCTCGTCTCTAAAAAATACGCTCGTTCTTAACGCAAAAATCGCTAGCTTTTCCATCTGTCGCTCTGGAAATCTCATCACAACTTGAGTCTAGAGTTGTCAACTTACATCCACACCTAACGCTCTAGGCGAGACTGTATGCTTAGTAGACTACTCCAAAAACAACTACCCTTCCCAAGCACCAACGACTCGCCATCTCTTAATCTTAGAGAGTGGCCTTGTCTCCATGATAATCACCTTATCACCCACTGCGAGTCGATCGGTGTCATCGTGGGCGTAGTACTTGCTAAATTTGGTGACAACCTTCTCATACTTCGGATGGCGGATCGTTGAATCTACACGAACCACTACAGTCTTCGCCATCTTATTGCCGACGACAACACCCTTACGAGTCCGTCGTTCTGGTCGCTCTGTGCTCATCTTTTACCTTTTCCGCTTCACTTACTAATTGGAGAGGAGCCTTCTGAGGGTCCTCTCTTCGCTCGAATAGCCGTTAGAAGGCGAGCGATTTTTTTTCTCGTTTCGCGAATTTTGTGAGGCGCCTCGACCTTGCCTGTCAGCCTCTTCTCATTCCTCAACTTGAAGAGCTCTTTACATAGGTCGAGATGGGAGACCTCTAGCTCTTCAACCGCCACATCTCCAAAATTCTGTTGACTCTTCATAAAATTCCCTTAGACTTGCTCGACGCGTTCGACAAACCGGGTCTTTAACCCCAACTTAGCTGCTGCGCGCCTCAAAGCGTTTTGAGCGATCTCTTTGGGTACATTGCTGACCTCAAAGAGCACCCTACCAGGCTTCACTGGAGCAACCCAGTGGTCCACAGCTCCCTTTCCCTTACCCATACGAGTCTCAGCCGGCTTCTTGGTAATAGGCTTTGCCGGAAAAATCCGAATCCAAACCTTCCCTCGACGACTGAAATATCGATTGATGGCTACTCGAGCTGCCTCAATCTGTTGGGCAGTGATCCACCATTGATCTAAAACTTGCTTACCGAGCTCTCCAAAGGAGACAAAATCGCCTCCCTTGCTCATTCCTGCAAGGCTTCCTTTTTGGCATTTGCGAAACTTAGTTCGCTTTGGCTGTAACGTCATAACCTAACGCCGCTCCATACCTGAGATTATCTCTTCACCACGGTTGATATAGACCTTGATGCCAATGGCACCATAGGTTGTCTGGGCGGTGGATGTCGCATAGTCGATGTCAGCTTTTATCGTGTGAAGAGGAACACGCCCTTTATGGTAAACCTCTGGACGAGCAATTTCTGCCCCGCCGAGTCGACCTGAAGCCCGAATCTTCACACCTTGGGCGCCGGCATCCATACATGCCTGTATAGCTTTCTTGATTGCCCTACGGAATGGAATCCGTCGCTCAAGCTGCCGCGCTATATTATCACCAACGAGCTGAGAATTCAAGTCAGGACGCTTAATCTCCTCAACTTCGATCCATACGTCCTTGCCAGTGATCTCTTTAAGCTCTTCTTTTAACTTGGCAATCTCAGCGCCCTTCTTACCAATGACAAGTCCGGGCCTTGCTGAGTGGATCGTAACCTCTATCTTATCTCTCATGCGACGAATGGTGAAACCAGCCGCACCTTGGCACGAGGGCTTCTTCTCTAGGAATCGCCGAATGCGGAAGTCTTCTCCCAACAATGGTCCGAATTCCTGCTTAGTCGCATACCAAACTGAGCGCCACTTGCGATTTCGGACAAGCCGAAATCCAATCGGGCAGACCTTCTGTCCCATCGCTCTAAACCTCCCCTGCGCTACCGACGACTACCTTAAAATGGCTCGTCCGCTTAAGAATCGGTACCTTTCCGCCTCTATTCTTCGGCTTCGATCGTTTGAGCCGAGGCCCATCATCAACGCGGACCTCCAGAATGTGAAGCTCCTCCTTTCGAAATCCAAAGAGGCTCTCAGCATTAGCAACTGCACTATCAACTGTTTTAAGAAGGAGGTGAGCCCCCTTGAGACCGTAAAAACCAAGTTGTTGCTTTGCTTCGATAACCGACTTTCCACGAATTAGACCTGCGGCGCGACGCGCCTTAGTAGGGCTAATCCTTACGTACTTGCTTGTTGCTACTCCCTGATCCATTACGCAGCGTCCCTCTTAGCATAAAACTGTGGGCTTATCTTCTCTCACACCTTTCCAGAAAACTGTGAAACAGCTCTCTTAGGGCCTATTTCTTTACCGGGTGACCCTTGAAATAACGAGTCGGAGAAAACTCACCCAGCTTGTGGCCTACCATGTTCTCCGAAGCGAACACGGTGATGAATTTCTTTCCATTATGCACCTCGAAGGTATGCCCCACGAAGTCGGGGATAATCATCGAGCGCCTGGACCAGGTCTTAATAGGACTCTTTGATCCTTGCATGTTCTGTCTTTTCACCTTCGTCAAAAGGTGATGGTCAACAAACGGACCCTTCTTCAGACTTCTTGCCATATTCCCCTATCTCTTGCTTACTTCTTGCGGCGATCCTTAACAATAAACCTTGTAGACTTGCGCTTCTGCCTCGTCTTGAATCCCTTGGTCTGCATCGCCCAAGGAGTCTGCGGGATATAACCGTTGTGTCTTCCTTCACCCCCGCCATGCGGGTGATCGACCGGGTTCATAGCTGTCCCTCGGACGGTGGGGCGAATACCCATCCACCGCTTACGTCCCGCCTTCCCTTCCGACCGCAACGCGTGTTCGGGATTAGAAACCATGCCAAAGGTAGCCCTACACTGCTCATTGACAAGACGAACCTCTCCGGAAGGCATTTTACATGTCGCATAGCCGTCACTCCTTGCCATAAGCTGGGCACTAAGTCCAGCCGAGCGAACAAGCTTGCCGCCACGGCCAGGATAGAGCTCAATGTTATGTATCTGGGAGCCGAGTGGCATATCCTTTAATCGCATGCAGTAGCCCACGCGATAGGGTGGCTGGGTGCTGGTTGCTACGCGATCGCCTTGCTTCAACCCGTGGGGAGCAATAATATAGCGTTTTTCTCCGTCGGCATAATGCAGCAGCGCCACGTAGCACGACCGGTTAGGATCGTACTCAATTGAAGCAACGTTTGCTGGAATGCCCTCTTTTTCACGCTTAAAGTCAACTAGCCTGTATTGGCGACGATGACCTCCGCCTTTGTGGCGGCAGGTGATTCGACCAAGGTTGTTCCTACCACCTGTTCCTCTCTTTGCCACAAGCAATGGACCATGAGGCTTAACTCTTGCTCGTGTGCCATCACCGCGAAGAGTAAGCTCCTCGTGGCTTTCAAGAACAGTTGATCTTAGGCTTGGCGTTACCGGGCGAAATGTCTTAGGCATCGATTCCCTCTTAGATCTCTCGTTAAACCTCTTCGATCCGGTCGCCCGGCTCGAAGGTGACGTAAGCCTTCTTAAAACCAGCCTTAAAGCCAGCTCGTCCTCGAACACGCCGTGGTTTGCGTCTGACGTTGAGCACGTTCACTTTTACCACTTTCACATTTTGCGGGCGATAGATCTCTTCAATAGCCGCAGCAATTTGATGCTTGTTAGCCCTTGGGTCGACGATGAAGGCCCTTTTGGGG
>JAKBAF010000015.1 GCA_021809305.1 bacterium | reverse complement strand
ATCTGAGGGGATATTATCTTTGAAGGAGGCGGTGGCCGAGTCATCGTAGATTCAAACTCCCGCATCCTAGGTAGGGTCCAGGGAGGAGCAATTGAGAAGCAGAAACCGCTTTAGAGTAGCACTATGGCGTATATGGTAGCCGCTCTCTATGCCTGCATGCAAGCAACGATGCTATTGGGTCTTAAGATCTTTGGATTGTCGCTTCCCATACCGGGCTTTCTAGAGACGGGCAGATTTGGCGCCCCAGGCCTCTTGTATGCCTCAGCGCTCGTACCGAGAATCGTGATTGGCCCCTCCCTGGCCCTCATCGCCGATCGCCTCTCCCCTTCCCGGACGCTCTGTGCCATTCTTATCTGTCGCATCTTAACTATGGCCCTCTTCTTCTCCCTTCCAGCAGATCTTCGCGGCTCTCTTTTTCCCTGTGCCTCCTTCCTTATGCTCCTCTCCCTAATTAGCGCTCTTCACTACGCTGTGCTCCAACGCTTTACCATATTAGGAGAGGCCGGTCTCTTCACCGAGCTTAGCGTATGGCTCGCCTCTGCAGAGGCCAGCCTCGTTATCTTTGCTCCCCTGCTTGGCAGTCTACTCAACCCTCTTCTGGGGTATCACATCCTACTTGTGATATCGATACTCTTTCTTCCTCTCTCACTCGGCCTCCTTATCCGAGCTAAGAGATCTCTCTCTCTTGGTTCGATGCGACCTCTTTGGAACCTAAGTGAGCTCAATCGAGGATGGGGTTTTATCCTCTCCTCTAGGGAGATGTTCTCCAATCTGCTGCTCACAGCTCCCGTAAATTTCTTTCTGGGCCTCATCTTTGCGCTAATCATTGCTCGCATTGGCGGTGATCAGAAGATGGGGCCAATAGGGGTAGGACTCGTTCTAGCCATGATCCCCCTTGGGCAGCCACTTGGTGGCTATCTAAGTGCCAAGCTCCTACGCTCTCTCTCATTAGAGCGCGCTATCGGAGGCGGCCTTTTGATCATGGGGGGCCTTGGCTTGATCCCTTTTGCATTCAGTCATGGCCTCCCTTCCTGCTGCCTAAGCCTCATCCTCTCAGGTGCTGGGCTTGCAATCAGCAACATTGCGAATAACACGGTGTGGCAACGCACTGTTCCGGATAGTCTATTGGGGCGAGTGGTGACAGCAAGACGAGCTGTCCATGCCCTTCTATGGCCCCTTGGAGCGCTCTCGGCGCAACTCTTGATCCCACTCTTTAACCATTATCGCCTGGGCGGGACGCTCTTTGATCCGCTCTCTATCCTCCTCCTCCTTACAGGCCTCTGCCTTATTGCACTTGGCCTACTCTCTATTATCTACCTTTCGCCCTCCTTGCCGATTTCTAATGAGCGCTCTCTCGTTCGTTAACCGCACGACGCACAGAGGGATTCGCTAACATCTGCCGCGCAGACTTTTTCTAATTACCGCTTGTTTTAAGCCTATTCTATTAAATTTACAACAAATTGTAATCTATTTATTAATATATTAAAGATAATATACTCTTAACAGTTAAATGTTAAAATGGAGATGTTGATAATAATATTGGAATAAATAGATGGAAATTAGTTGCGATGGATCTCTTCGTAGTGCATATGGAACCTCTCAGCAAGGCGATGGCTGTGAGGATCCCATTCAGAGGGTCCCTCCCCAGGCCGACTCCCCTCCTTTCAGGTTTCAAGGGCGATTACTTGAAGCGCCTACCTCAAGCGCTCACCGCTACGAAAAAAGAGAGGTCGAGGCGAGGTACCGCTCAAAGGTTGCTGGAAGTGAAGAGGCCTTTCGGTCTGTGCGGAAACGGGCAGAAGCGATCGTCCGGTACGTCACCGCCAGATGCACATATTCAACAATTGAAAGTGAAATCGGAGATCAGATTGAAGCGAAATTAAGAGAGTCAGGAATAACAAGACTCACAAGCGGCCGTGAGATCAAAGCTAAGCTGCTCGCCCTCGCCTTTCGGGTGGTTCTCGACTTCGAGAGGGTGGCGGCAGATATGGCCACCCATCTGCTACCCTCATCAGTTACTTCAAAAACAGGAGGTGCTAAGCCTGCTCCTTACTGCCGATTGTTTGGCACAGCTCGCGCGCAGATCCTGGAGAGCGGCCTATATAAAGGAGCGGCAAACTTTATCATAGTTCTTAGGAGAAAAGGAGAGGGTACTTTTAACTTAGCCTCCCACGCCTATGATGTAAATCGAGGCTGCTTACTCATCTATAGAGCGCTCAAAGATGAGTATCTTCAACATAAAAAGTCCATAGCCAATTGGCAAGCAGAGACGCAGCAACACCTAAATCTGCAAAACAAACAGGTACCAGGCCTTGTTCGTTTACTCGATATTGCTACATCGGACGGTATCTCTACTGGTAAGCCTGAGAACAGAGCGGTACTGCTCGATTGTTGCAACAGCGATCTGCAGCACATTATTTCATCTCACAAAAAATTAGAGCCTGGTGCGCGTAAATCGATGCTCCTCCAGCTCTTAACGACCATTCGTGGGCTCCATGGTCAAAGACTTAGCCACAGGGACCTCAAACCCGCTAACGTTCTTTATAAAACAAACACAGAAGGAGACAAACATCAAACATACGTCGCTGATTTTGGCGTTGCCGCACCGTTTGGCGAGCAGCTTCGCCCTAATGGGACCCGCCACTACTACCCACCAGAGGCGCTCGACATTCGCAGAAAGGATGATTCTGCAACCGACGCCTATGCCGTCGGCCTAATTGCCTTCGAGCTCAAATATGGCTCTGCCATGAGGAGCATCGCACCTATTATCCAACGGTTTGAGCTTATCTATAATACATTTCACAGAGGTTACAATCAGAACTCCTTTCAAGGAGGTGATCCATTTTGTGCAGCCATCCGATCAGAGGTGGGACGCACTAGGGAGACTCTTAGCAAGCTGCCTCGCAAGGAGCGGGAAGCTGCTCTTCAAGTGCAATTAGTGAGTGCGCTCATCAAGCCTGCTTTAAAAGAAGCCATCCAATCCTTGCGAGAACCGCTAGCGGATTCGGCAGATCCCTACGATGAAGTGGTGAGAGGATTAATGGATCCCAACCCTTTAACCCGCTGGGGCGTCAGCCAAGCCTTAGATCATCTCTCCAAAGCAGAGTGAAGCTATAGCTATCTTTCAGTAGGAAGAAACTCGGCTCTCTTCATCACCCTTTCGGCAAGCAAGAAAAAAACTAAGGCCATAACAAGTGAAAGATAGAAAGAGAGGCTAATTCTACCCTCGATAAAGACCTCACGCATCGCCTCAACGTGATACGCAAAGGGGTTGAAGCGACTAATGAGTTGGAGATAGTGAGGCGCCCCTTCGAGTGAGTAGAAGACAGGCGCTGTAAGAGAGAGGGGCAGGAAGAGGAAGCAACATTTACTAACAATGCTTTTTGCATAGCTAGGTATTGCTGACAAACCGTCAGATGCTCCTGGACGATTGGCAATATCGTCAACTTAAGGAACTCTATATCAAACCATTACGGAAAATATTCCCACCTAACTCCTTCATGCTTGCGGCACTCCACTTCGGAAGTGCAATTCTTGCGCGCCTAGCCCCTATGGTCCAACATGCCCTTCGGGCATGTTCTGAGGAGGCTCCCTCCAGGGGATCTAATTTCGCGATTATGCGTCCTATATCCCCAAAATCAACGCCTGAAATATGTGCGGGATAACAGCCTCCTGTCTAGGCACGCCCGAAGGGTGTGCTGGAACTTAGCCCCGGGTGAGCGAAGCGTAACCCGGGGTATGGACAGTAAAAATTCGCACCCCCGAAGTGGGGTGCCGCAAGGATGTCGATACCGAAATTATGAAAGCGGCCAAAAATTCACCTCAATTAGAAGCGGTGTTTATGAGCGTGAATTTCTTTAAATTGACGGCATTGGGCTGTCAGCGCTCACATCGCTACCGCGATTTAGCCAAAAATGATGTAGAATTTGTGTCATGCCGAAAAACGGGTACCGCAAGGTTTCGCAAGGTACATGCCTCTCTTATGAAACTGTTCGCCTTGACTGAGGGGCGCGAAATGGATAAGATCGGCAAAAATTGCTTCAGTAGCGAGAGGAGGAGTCTAGTGGACCGAGACCAAGAAGCGATGATAGCCCGCGACACCCTAGAGCGCTACTCAGGCTCGAAGATCGAGCTCTTTCGCTCCTATCTTCTTCTAACTAACTTTGGCCGCTACGTCGACTACTATGCCAAGTCGCGGGGCGTCCCCGTCTATGAAGGCGCCATGTTTAAGGTAGCCCACTGCCCAGAAGAGGATATCAGCATTCTCGATCTTAAGATTGGATCACCAGCTGCTGCACTCGTGGCGGATGTCTGCGCCTTTCTCCCCTTCAAATCGGCGCTCCTTCTCGGAATGTGCGGGGGTTTGCGACGCCACTATCGCATTGGGGACTACCTTGTCCCTGTAGCCTCTATCCGCGGTGATGGCACCTCGGACTTCTACTTCCCACCAGAGGTTCCCTCACTTGCGAACTTCCTTGTTCAACGCGCTGCAACAGCGGTTCTCGAAGATAAATCGATCAACTACCACATCGGGATCACCCATACGACAAATAAGCGCATGTGGGAGTTCAACGAGCAGTTTAAGGATAGGCTCAAGGCCAACCGAGCTCAAGCAATTGAGATGGAGTGCGCCACCCTCTTTTTGGCAAGCTACAGACATAAGCTCCCATTAGGGGCTCTTCTTCTCATATCCGATCTGCCACTAGATCGCGCCAAGACCAAGGAGAGCTCTGAGGTGGTCTTTGAAAAACACACCAAAGAGCACGTTGAGCTTGGGGTCCTGATCCTAAACAAGACCCGAGAGATGCTCAAGGCGCACGTCAAAGGCGCTTCCCGAGGCTACGAGGGCAAGGCCGCAGATGTCACTGCGTAAAAATCTTTTCCTACTTCTCCTCAAAAGGTCTTGCATCAAAAAATAACTCATAACGAATGATTAAGCCCTCTTGAAAGGTTAATAGTACGGCCGCTCGAGCACGCCCAATCGGAGCTGGGAAATCTACATCATAGGCTAACATAACCCGATCCCCAGTGCCAAACTGAGCACGAATTGTGAGCCTGCTAAGGGCAGCAACAACGTTCTTTATGGAATTGAGCACCGCATCCCTTCCTGTTACATCTGCCAGCGGGCTTACAAGATGAACTTCGGGATGAAGATATTTCTCCATAACAGAAAGATCTTTGTTATTCATCGCCTGATAATAGGCTACTGCGGAAGCTATATTTTTCTCTGACACATCTATCCCTTTTTTTTGATAGGGGGTTGACTTTTGTAAAAGACCTTATGAATCTCTACACTGCGCGCAAAAAGCCCTCAACAGCACGCCTTACCTCCTCCTCAAGCCTTTCAGGATCGGAGGCACCTTTGATAATGAGGGTGCGATCGAGCTTTTTCTTCCCTTTTTGCAGCTCGATTGCCAGGGTAAAGCCCTTCATCTTAAGCGAGAGAATGTTGCGACGAGCGGCAAAGACTCGAAGGCGAGTGAGTCGATAGAGCCAGATGACCTCTTTCGAGGGACGCCCGAACCTGTCACAGAGCTCATCAAAGATAAGATCAACGCTCGCCTCATCTGTCGCCTCACCAAGACGGTGGTAGATCTCCATGCGCAAATTAGGCTCTGGAATGTAGGCCTCAGGTAAGCGCGCTGCAAAAGGAAAGTCAATCTTGGTTTCAATGAGTGTCGCCGGCCCCTTTCCTTGGAGCCTATCGATTGTGCGCTTAAGAAGGCGGCAGTAGAGGGTAAAGCCGATACGCGAGACGTGGCCCGACTGCTCAAGCCCTAAAATATTGCCCGCCCCGCGAATCTCAAGGTCGCGCATCGCAATCATCATGCCACCGCCATACCCCCCAACCTCTTGGATCGCCGAGAGGCGGTGGTTCGCGATCTCGGTGAGGGCTCGGTTCTTCTGAACGAGGAAGTAGGCGTAAGCACGACGTACCCAACGCCCAACACGCCCTCTTAACTGGTAGAGGTCGGCAAGACCATAGCGATCAGCCCGATCAACAATGATTGTGTTGGCATTAGGAATGTCGATTCCATTCTCAACTATCGTTGTGGCAACGAGGATATCGGCAACACCTGTCTTAAAGGCCTGGAAGATCTCATCGATCTCCTCAGCATCCATCTGGCCATGAGCTGTGAGAACATGAGCATGAGGTAGCAGCTTGCGGATCTTGTCTGCATAGAAATCAATTGTCTCGACACGATTGTGGATGACAAAGGCCTGACCATCGCGCGCTAGCTCGCGAAGGAGCGCCCCCTTAATCGTCTCATCCTCATCAGGGCAGACAATTGTCTTAATCGGAAGGCGGTCTTGGGGGGGCGTATTGATGACAGAGAGGTCGCGCGCGCCCATAAGAGAGAGATAAAGGGTGCGTGGAATGGGTGTGGCTGAGAGGGCAAGCGAGTCGACACCTGCCCTAAAGGCCCGCAGCTTCTCCTTTACTCGCACCCCAAAGCGCTGCTCTTCGTCAATGATGACAAGGCCGAGGTCGTACCAAATCAGCTGCGAGGAGATGATTTTATGCGTCCCAAGAAGAATATCGATCTGCCCTGCGGCAATCAAGGAGCGAATCGCTCTCACCTCCTTCGGACTTGAGAACCTCGTGAGCAGTGCAAGTCGCGCTGGTGTATTCGCCATCCTCCCTTTGAAGCTCTCAAAGTGCTGCATAGCAAGAACTGTTGTTGGGACAAGAACCGCCACCTGCTTGCCCGACTCGACCGCCTTAAAGGCAGCTCGCATCGCAACCTCTGTCTTACCATAGCCGACATCTCCGCAGACGAGCCGGTCCATCGCCCTTGGCGACTCCATATCAGCTTTTATAGCGTCAATTGCCAGCATCTGGTCATCTGTTTCGACGTACGGAAACTCCTCCTCAAAACGGTTCATAAGCGAGCCATCTGGCGGGAAGAGGGTCCCCCCGGCAATCTCTCGCTCAGCATGAAGCCTGAGGAGATCGGCTGCATAGCGCTCGATCGCCTGCTCTGTGACCTCCCTAGCACGGGCCCAGCGGCCGCTGCCTAAGGTGTGCAAGTGGGGGGTCTCCTCCTTCCCACCGATATAGCGAGAGACAAGGTGCGCCTGGATGAGAGGGACGTAGAGCTTGCCCTTCTCCGCGTACTCGATACCCATAAAGTCGGTCTCAACGCCTTGATGGTTGAGCTTGCGCTCCACACCAAGGTAGCGGCCGATCCCATTCTCTAAGTGAACGACAATATCGCCGCTCCTCAGCTCCTGAAAATCCTTTGCCACAGCGTGGTGGACGCTGCGCTGCTTCTGGCGCCGCACCCTGTAGCGATGGGTGATCTCGCTTTGAGGAATGATGAAGAGCCCCTCCTCATCAAGGGTCAGCCCACTTGAGAGGTAGCCTGTGATAAAGTTTTTTTCACACAGGCCCGCCCCCGCCTCGTTTAAAGCAAGAATGAGGTGTTCACGCTCTGAATCATTTGCCGCAACAAAGGAGAGGTTGCGTCCCTCGCACAGCGCATGGGCCAGCTCAGGAACGAGCTCGCCACCTTCCGCGCCGAAGGTCTCACCGACGCTCTTAAAGGGATGGTGCCAGCGGCTTGCCTCTAGATCCTCGCCAAAAATAGAGAAGGATATTCTGTGAGGGGGGGTGCGTCCAGAGTAGTAGCGGGCGGGTTCCAGTAGACGCACATCGCTGAGCTCCTCAATGGGCTCTTTTGTCCAGAAGATCTTCTGCAAAGAGCCGATCTCCTTTAGCAGATCGCTAAAGCTGACAAAGGAGCGGGATATAGCGCCTGGCAGACCCGAGAGAGCGACGTAGCGATCCTCAAGGCTTAAGAGGTCATCAAAGATGACAATTGTATTAGGTCCCAGATAGTCAAATAGTGAAGCAACCTCCTTTGCTGCCAGTAGCGCCTCCTGCTCTTTGGCTGGAGTGAGGATAACCTCTTGGACCTTCCCAGTTGAGATCTGGCTTACTGGATCAAAGAGCCGAATTGACTCAATTGTCTCGCCAAAAAATTCGATCCGAACCGGATCTGGCGAGGAGACAGGGAAGAGATCGACAATCCCTCCACGTACCGCATACTCTCCCTTGTCCGAGACAAGAGAGCGACGCTCAAAGCTGAGCTCTTCCAGTCGCTTCGCAAAGCTAGGAAGTGGAAGCTCTTCTCCAACGCGGAGCGTGTAGAATTTCTTGCCGAGCGCTTGGGGTGGGAGGACTCTTTGGAGGCAGGCTTGGAGCGGACAGAGGAGGAGACTTGGTCCTCCTCCACCTAGCAGTGCCCTCAATACCTCATAGCGTGAGCCCACGATATCAGGGCTTGGAGAGACATCATCATGAGGAAGGGTCTCCCAGGCAGGGAATTCGGCAACAGACCGGCTTGTAAAGAAGGGCAGGTCATCAAAGAGGCGCCCCTCCCGAACCCCACCTGTTACAATAACGACCCTCTTGCCTGTAACCTCTTGCGCTAGGCTTGCAAGCAAGGCTTTTGAGGCGTCCCAGAGCTCCTCAATGAGCAACGTATCGCCTGCACTGCAAGCTGCAATAAAAGGTTCAAGCGCTTTTGAGGCTCTGATCTTCTCAAACACTCTATACCGTATGAGATGAGGGCCGCTGACAAGACAGCGGCCCTGTAAATCAAGAGCTTAAGGGCTTACAGGAGATTTAATCACCCTGATCACTCTCGCCGTTTCTTGGCGCTCTTGTCTGCGCTCCTCGCACGTTGCCGAGGATCTTCGAGCTGGCATCCATCACTACCTCGCCGCGACCCGACTCAAAGATGACATCGCCATCAACTGTAGTGCCGTCAAGTAGGATGAGTGTCTGCACTGCCCTTCCAGGAATCTTCCGAACCGTGATCGAATCCGCCTCAGAGCTCGCTAATAGGAGCATTTGAGAGGCAATCGTCACCATCCCTTGAAACTTGGTTCTCTTGGCTTTGAGCATTCCGCTCACAGCCGTCTTGCCCCGAATAGTTGAATCGCGAAACTTCGCCATACCATTTACACGGAGCTCACCGATATTGGCCCATTCTGCCATGAGCATGCCGTTGACCTCAAGCAACCCTTCAATTGTGGTCCCGTCAAGTGCCAGCATCCCATCCACTTTAAGCGCATCAAAGCTCTCTTTCCCATAGGCTGCCTTGCCATACGCCTCTTGCTTCCCGCGCGCTCCGTCCTGAGTGCCTGTTCCCGTTTGGCTGCTCGTTCCCGTTTGGTTACCACGAGAGGAGGTCCCAGTACTGCGCTGACCCGTCCCTGTGTCACGGGCAGCTGCTGCCATTTCAGTAGAAGGAGCAGCACTCGTTACGGACGACAAAAAAGCGCAAGAAGCCAAGAGAAGGGCTGTAGTTAGCATCTTTTCGAATTTCATTACGATCTCCATTTGTTGCATTTTCCAAAAGGGCGCGTGCCGGCTCCAGAGGCGGGCCCTCGCGACGCTCATGTCTTTAATTGAAGAAGGAAGAGCCTTGCTGCCGGGCACAAGATAGATTGCAGGCTGTCCTTCTTCTTTCGGGGACAAAAATTGATATGCACTCTCTCTTGCCTTTAAGCAAGAAAAGAGTGAGGCCCTCTTAGCAATGAGGCAACCCACCCCTTGAGGGGTGGGTCTTTGAAGGATTACTTCTTGGAGTTGATAACCTTAGCGCCTTTAACGCTCCCGCGCACCTTAGAGGTAGCATCGATGATGACCTCTCCCTTGTCTCCATCAAAGACAATATCTCCATTAACTATGGTGCCATCTTTGAGCTCAACATTTTGAGTAATTCGCAGGCCTGTGATCTGGCGCACCTGTATCGACTCGACCTCTGAGGCGACAAGTTTCACCGTGCGAGCCGCAATAGAGAGAGGTCCAAGCGTACTCTTCTTAGCCTCGAAGAGGCCGTTGACAACACTCGCTCCCTGAACCTGCGTATCACGCAAAGCAACAGATCCGTTAACCTCCAACTCACCGATGTCGGCGCCATCGGCTTTGAGCCGACCGTTGACATAGAGCAGTCCCTTTATCGTCGTGCCATCGAGTGTTAGATTACCGTTAAACTTAACGGCCTCTAGTGTCTCTTTCCCATAGTTAGCAATACCAAAGGTCTGACCAGACTCATATCCTGCAGTAACGACCGATTCCGATGCGTAGGTAGCTGTACCTAAGCAGAGAGAAAGAGCGAGAAGTAAAATCTTGGGTGTCAACATAGCAACGCTCCTTATACATATAGTTTGTGAGAGCAAAAAAGTGTCCGCTGATTTCCCTTACCTTAATGGTTCGACCCTCCATTTTCAAAGAAAAACAACACACCTTAATTACATTGTTTCAGCGAGCAGTCGATAAGCCTCTTTTAGGGCTGTATCCAGCTTCTCACCCGGCCGGCCTCCAGCCTGCGCGAGCT
>JAKBAF010000014.1 GCA_021809305.1 bacterium | reverse complement strand
TCTGCGCCTTACTAGGCTCACAATTGATACCCCTTTCCACTCCCTCTCCTTTTCGCTTGCTCTCTTTGGAATGGGCTCCGGCCTTCTTCAACCTCCGCTGATAACTCTTGCCCTATCGCACATTCGGGGGGCAGCTGTTGGTGATGGGATTGGCATCTTCTCTTCGATGCGAACAGTTGGTATTGCCTTTGGTCTAGCCATATTCCAAAGTATTTTTACTACAAGACTTCTTGTTCATACCACCGACTACTCCGAGCGAGCTGTTGCTCACCTTGCCCTTCCCGGTCTCAAATCCCATTTTGCAGCCTACCTTCGGACCGAGTCGGGCCTTAGTCCGGAGGTCATTCAAGAGGCCTCCAAAGCCCTTCTTGCTAAGTTTATTCAGCTCGATGGACTTATCCACTCCCTAAATGACCTCTTCTCTGTTGCTCTTAGCCTTATCCTCTTCGCTATCCTTCTGGCCCTGCTCTTTAAAAAAGGCCCAAATGAGGGCGGCCGGGGTGAAGAGCGTGAGTAGGTAGGGGAGGCGCTGCACAGCGCGAGTCTCTCTTTAGAGCAAGCAACTTCCGAGTAAAACATTCAGCGAGTCAAAATAAGATTATAATGAAGTTAGAGCGGGCTATTTTTCCCAAGAGATCCTCTTTGCAAAAATAGCCCTCGGTGGTAGTATGGCCTACTTGATTTGGTCAACATATTGTAGGGATCATAAGCAGCATGGACGAGCGAAAAAACCGCACCTTTATGGCGAAAGCCACCGATCAGCAACGTCAGTGGTTTATCTTTGATGCATCGGGTAAGACCCTCGGTAGGCTCTGCTCTGAGATTGCTAAGATCTTGCGTGGCAAGCACAAGCCTACCTTTACTCCTCACGCTGATACAGGAGATGGGGTTATCATTCTTAACGCTGAGAAGGTAAGAGTGACAGGTTCTAAAGAGGCTCAGAAGGTCTATCGCCGCTATACAGGCTATCCTGGTGGGCAGATCGAGACACCTTATAGGGTCATGCTCCAACGCAAGCCAACATTTATTATCGAACATGCTGTTAAAGGGATGATGCCGAAGACTCGCCTATCCCGTGCCCAGTTGAAGCGTCTCCGGATCTTCAAAGGCGAACAGCACGATATGAGCGCTCAACAACCGATCTCCGTCAACTGCTAGGAATGAGTTAAGAGGCAACTGATGAAAAAAATTGAAGAGGTCACAGCCACCGGACGTCGCAAGCGGGCCGTTGCTGCCGTGCGTTTACGCCGAGGCTCAGGAAAGGTCGATGTCAATGGCCGCCCTCTTGAGGTCTACTTTCCCCTTGATCTCCAGCGCAAGGATCTTCTCCTTCCTCTCGAGACACTCGGCCTTGTTGGCCGCTATGACATGATTATCCGTGCTCGCGGTGGCGGCCTGGAAGGGCAGACCGGTGCGGTACGGCTCGGCATAGCGCGTGCTCTTGTTAAAGAGGACGATAAGCGCCGCGGAGACCTAAAAGCACTTGGGCTTCTGACACGCGATGCTCGTCGTCGCGAACGTAAGAAGTATGGTAAGAAGGGTGCTCGTAAGAGCTTCCAGTACTCGAAGCGCTAACAGCCACACCATCTTTCCATCTATACACGCCAGAATATGGAGGCCTCTCCTGTTCTGGCGTTTCTCATTTGTCGATGGCCACAGGCGTGGTAAGAACCAAAGCGTACGCGGGAGTGCCGCACTCCATATCGGAACCCACGTGCTAAATGTCCATGCTGTAAGCTCAAATTTGGAATTCGGCACTTCCGTACCGCTTTGATTTTGGGCACTCCCGTGCCCACCACTCATACCACCCAAAAAGTCGTTCTAGTTTTCTGTGCCCTGTATGTAGGCGTGCTAGTTAAGGCTTAAGTCTTCTGGAATCATCGAGAGGGTAGCATATTTGCCCCCCATCTTTTGGAGGAGGGTTTGCCAGAGCTTATCGGGATGTGTTTCGAAGAGAATGCGAGACTCAGCAGGGCAGAGGAACCATCCGCCATCGAGGAATTCGCGCTCGAGCTGGCCTGCAGCCCAGCCTGAGTAGCCAAAGCAGAGAAGGAGATCCGGCCCCTCTTCATCGAGGACCGCTTTTTGAAGGAAGGCAAGGTCTCCGCCAAGGAAGATTTTGGGTGCCAGCTCAACTGTCTGTTCTGGAATCTTGTCGGAGGTGTGAAGTAGCATCATCTGGTTGGTTTGGACCGGCCCGCCTGTGCGCAAGCTGACGTGCGGATTTCTGAAGGCTTCAACATTGAGGAGGTCGCTTGGCAGTTCGACATCGAGCATCTGGTTGACGATGATGCCAAGGGAGCCGGCCGAGCTGTGTTCACAGAGGAGAATAACAGCGCGAAAGAAGAGCCCTTCATCGAACTCCGGTGTTGCGATAAGGAAGGTGCCTTTGGAGAGATGGGAGTAGGGAAGCGCCTCCACGTCAGATCACCATTAGTTGCATGGGCATTCGCATTCGGCAAGCCGCTGATTATAGAGCTCAAGGCGCGATTCGAGGGCTTTGGCGTGACGGAGAAGGTTAGCAAATTCATCCCTAAAGCAGGGGTTGCAGAGGATAGCCGTCCCCTGACCTTCATAGCACGCCTTTTGCAATAGCACATTTACGCGTGTTAGGGAAGTGGCGATCTGGTCAACCTCACACTGGAAGTAGTTTTGGAAGCCGGCAGGCGTGGAGAGTGCATCGAGGAGGTTGGCTCTTTTGGTGCGCTCGCGCTGCCAACGCCTATTCTGATGGAAGAGAAGGCCATAGTGGTTAATGTCATTCATCAGAACATCGCCTTTGGAGAGGAGAGACTGGACGCTGAGGTAGAGGTCCTCGCTTTTTACAAGCTGGCCAACACTGCCTCTGCCACTGGCTATCGTCTGGGTGATATCTGCGATACTATCGGCGATGCCATTGAGGTTGCCCCAGAACCCGCCACGCTCAAGCTCATCCAATCCTCTATTCACGGAATTAGTAATGCCCGAGACGGAGACGATGACCTTCTCCTCATTGACAGATTTGAAGGTGGATGAGATCTCACCCAAAGCGGTGCCAAAGTTAACAACAGCGATATGGATGTCATCGGCGTTATTATCAATGAGTAGAGAGAGCTTATCGAACGCCCCTCCCATCTTGCCAGAAACGGCAACAAGTTGTGTTAAGGCCTGATCGACAGCATCCTCTGATGTGGCATACATGATCGTATCGGCCGTCACGCGCTTCAAGACGACACCCTCTGGCATTCTCTTAGGGATGATCGCAACGGTGCGCTCCCCGAAGAAGCCCGATGAGCGGATGGTGATCTGGTCGGTTTCGTAGACCTGCACGTGAGAGTCTACCTTGAGGATGAGCTCAAAGAAGTACATGGGTCCATTAAACTCTCTTGGATTCTGTTTGCCATCGAAGATGTCGATTATCCTATCGACCCTTCCAACGGGCTCGCCTGCAAAGGTCACACGAGTTCCTTGCTGGACGCGTTCGATATTGGCAAACCGGACACGGATCGTCTCCTGAAGGTTTCCTGTAGTGGGATGTAGAAAGAGGACTAAAAAGACAAGAAGGCAGATGGCTGCGAGCACAAAGACGCCAATAAGCACGCTCTTTCCTGTGTCAAGCATCAGTTATCCGCCTTATTGCGCTGTAACCAAAGGGTTAGGTTCATGATGTCGCTCCAGCCTCAGCAGGATAGGGAACATGCATCAGAGCGTCCAAATCGTGGTTAAAGCTCGCATTCTTAATGAACTCACGAATAACTGGATGGTCATTTTTCATAAAGCTCTTTGGATCGGCAATCACACTGATCTGCCCCTCATCATGCAGAGCGAGCCTGTCGCCGACAGCAAGTGCTGAGACAAGATCGTGGGTGACAACGATGCTTGTAGCCTTAAGCGCCTTTTGGGTGTGTGCAATGAGTCGATTGATGTGCTGCGCTGTAATGGGGTCAAGGCCTGTTGTGGGCTCATCGTAGAGGAGAACTTCGGGACGATAGACGATGAGTCTTGCAAGTGCTGCCCGTTTGCGCATACCGCCGGAGAGGGAGGAGGGAGCGAGCTCCTCGGTTCCCTTTAAATCGACCATCTCGAGAGCTTCGGCCACGCGTGCCTTGATCTCATTTGCAGGAAGTGGCTTATGTGTCTTTGGGTCCCCATGCTGCCTAAGATAGAAGGCTGTGTTTTCGCCAACCGATAGCGAATCAAAGAGGGCCGAGCCTTGAAAGAGCATACCCATCTTTCGGATGGCGCGATAGAGCTTAGCCCCTTTAAGATCGGTGATCCGCACACCCTCAACCTCAATCCAGCCACTATCTGGTTTGTCCATACCGATGATCTGTCGGAGAAGGACACTCTTGCCAACACCAGAGCGGCCTAAGATAACAACGGTCTCCCCCGCCTCTACCTCGAGATTTAAGCCTTGCAAGACCTTCTTCTTGCCAAAGGACTTCCAGATATCCTTTGCCACAATCATAGCCATGGAAAAAACTGCCGATGGAGGAGGTTTAAGAGTAGATTCAGAATAAAATTTGTAAAGAGGATTACCGAATAGCAAATGACGACGCTTGTAGTGGTGGCTCTCCCCACACCTGCCGCTCCGCCGCGCGTTGTCAGCCCTTTATAGCACGAGATTGTCACAATGATGATTCCAAAGCAAAAGGACTTGATGATACCAGAGCTCAGATCAAATCGGCTAATGTGTTGTGGCATGGGATCGAGATAGGTGACAGAGGAGATGTGGAAGAAGAAGACGGAAATGATATAACCTCCCACAATGCCCATTGCCATGCTAAAGATGGTGAGAGGTGGCAGCATAAGTGTCCCTGCAATAAAGCGGGGTGCCACAAGATAGCGCAACGGATTCACAGACATTGAGCGGAGCGCATCGACCTGCTCAGAGACCTGCATGGTACCAAGCTCGGCGCACATCGCAGCCCCGACACGACCTGTCACCATGACAGCTGTCAAAATGGGTCCAAGCTCTGTGACCATCGACTTACCGACAAGCAGCCCTGTTGCACCGACCATGCCAAGGTCCACAAGCTGAAAGTAGGACTGCGTTGCCAAAATAAGCCCTGTTGAAATTCCAGTTATCGCAACGACCGGGAGCGATAAGACCCCGATATTGTAGAGTTGCTCGCGAATCAACCCCCAACGAGGTGGCCGAACGAGTGAGACCACCATAACGTCCCAAATGAGACGCGAGTACATCCCCATGGCCGCGAGAACAGCGATAAAACTAATGTAGTAGCCATGAATTATGCGCGCTGCCACAAACCCTTAAACCTCCTGCTCATCCGTAGCCTACCACCATTCTCTCTTCCAAGGAAGGTGCGGCTATTCGCTTTCAATGGCTAGATGGGGGTTGCCCGGGGGAGGGGGGCTTTTTGGGCGGAGGAGCTGGCTTTTTTTGATTTGGTGCCCTCTCCTCTTTCGGTACCCCATCCCCATCACCTCCCGTATCGGCTCTACGGCCTCGTTGAAGTTGGGCTAAGGCCCGAAAGAACTTAGTGAAGGCGGCGGTGAATTTCATGGAAGCCTCACTGCTTGTTTGTTGAATCCTACCACTTCTTTTGAGAGGCGTAAATAGGGAATTTTTTCGAGTGAGCGAAAAGCTCTTGGTGCTGTAATCGCTTGAATCTTTTTTTTCTCGAAAAAAATGTCAGATCAGTTTATAGTATAAGCAAATTGATTTAATCGGAGAGTAAAATGTCAGAAGTCGCGCCTTCGGGTTCATCCAATCAGTCTTCCTCTAGCAGCGTCCGCCCCCTTCCAGAGCAACCTTCCCTCTGTAAGAAGTGGCTGCCTCTTTTGATCATTGAGACGGGGTTCATGCTCTCCTTTGTACTCGTTGCCAGGCATCGGCTTGCATCTCCCTTTGCAGCGAAATGGGTCAAGGGCGGAATGGCCCTTTCACAGGTCGGTGTCGCTGGATGGGCTGCCTCAAAAATCGTTTTAAAAGATGGAAGTCCCCCTACTCAATCTGATAGGGGAGCGCCGCCAACAAGAGCGGCCACAACATCTGGAACCCAATCTTGGGAGCCACCTTCTGGTTCTGGCTCTTCGGGAGTAACACCTATGGGTCTATCGGATGTAGTAGGTCCAAATGAAAATGCGAAGAATAACGGGCCGAAGCCTGCTGTCCGGAAGCTGCCGCCTCTTTTACCTCTTCCAGCTCAGGTAAAAAGTGCTTATAGTGATAATGGTGCACTTCGCCTTCCACTTAGCATTTTAAATGGTTTTCCAAGAGGGATTCCACAGATCTCTTCAGAGGTTCGCAACGAACAGATTCCCTTCTTCTCTAGAATGGACACCAGGAGGGATACCCCCGATTTCTGTGCTCGTAGAGAGGCGTTAGGTCTTGGTCAAAGCGAAACGGATTTCTACTTAGAGCTGGGTCATCGATTACTGGTTTTAGAGCCTCGGATCACAAAAGCTGATTCGCAAACCTATTCAGCCAGAGATGAGGCAAGACAGGAGGCCCTTCGTGCGATGCTGCTTGAGGCCTACGGCCTTTTGAAGACGGCAAAGATGTGGTTGTATAACTATGTAGATTATACAGCCTCTGTAGCTTCCGACATCGATACACAGGGCAAATTAGCCGCTCACGCTAGCCTTAATGCCGCATTCTTGGAATGCGTCGCTCAGCTTAGCCAGGAGGAGCTCAGCCAAGAGGCGCTCGAGGCAGCTGGAAGCACTCTAAAAACCGCCGCTGACCGGCTTATGGGCAGCTTGGAGTTTGACGACCTCTCAATTGATGTTCAAAACGAATATCACCTGATTAGTGAGATGCGTCGTGAAATGGAGGAGTTTACACTTCATGGCGGACAAGGCAATTCAGCTCTTGAATGGCTTGAAGGGCCAGTTGATGCGTGGCTTCTGGAGTCTAGTGAAGTGGAGGGATTCACAACGCTGCGTTTACAGCGCCTTCGTCTATGGGGAGAGGCGCTTTCTCAGCTTATTGAAGGGGGTCGTAATGACAAGGTCGCAGGAGGCGTGATGCGGCGTCTCGCACATGAGGTCATCTCCTACTGGATGGGAAGATCGGAGCATCCCAATTTCATGGATCCCGCCTTTCTCAGATTGGCGAGAAACCATATGCATTTGGTTACGGATGCGTTCCCCTCAGCGCTCGAGGATATCCTCGCATCCAATCGAGGGGATATAGAAGCCGGTGCCCCATCGAGTATTCCAAGAAGCGCAGTATTCAGGATTGAGGAGAAGTTGAGGGGTTTTTTGGGCGATGCTGAAAGATCTTCCCGCTACCGATGGCTTATCGAACCTCTCAAAATCTGGAAGACCGAAGTTGAGAGGTGCTACATAGAGGAGCGCGAACCCTCCCGCTTGCTTGTATATTGGGGAGGAGAGCTAGAGCACTTGATTGATGAAACTGAAGCTGGCTACTCAGATGAGTCGATTGTGAGGGTCGCCGCTCTTATTCATAGGCACTCTGGATCTGAGAAGATCTCGGACACGGTGGTTCCCCTTATTCCGCAGACAATGGTCAATAGCAAGAAGCATGGGTCGAGCTCCTTTAGCGATCACACATCCCTTAGATTGCAGCCGGGCCGTCTTCAGTACAGAAGTGATGGCAAAGGGGCTGTTATGCCATCAAAAATTTTAGTTGATGGTGAGATGCCGGAAGAGGGCTCTGAGGTCCTCCATTTAGAGGCTGAGAAACCAAGAAATGTAAGTGTGGCCTCTACTCTCTTTACTTATGCGGGAAGGAGAAGGGGAGCCAATTCTGCCTACGAAGTAATGAAGGGGGATGCTCCACTTGGGCTTAATGATGAGGAGCCTTCTCTTCGTCCTGTGAACTTAGGGCTATCCATCCAATATCTCAGGATGACGGTGCAAGATTTAGCCTGCGCCCGCTCCAGATTAGAGGTCGAATTCCTTATGAGAGATAGGGGACTGTAGACCCCTACTCTTCAACTAGCTTTTCATATTGAAGAGGTGGTTTAGTATTATTTATTGTCAAAAATGTCGGATTAGTATAACATGAGGCAGATTTGATTCAAGCGGAGATAAGGAATGTCTGAAGCAGCAGGACAGGTACACCCGGCAGCCCAACCAATCGCGGGCTTATCTCCGCAACCCCAGCCACCATCTGAATGCAAAAGGTGGCTCCCTCTCTTGATTGTTGAGGCAGGACTCGTCCTCTCTCTTGCTTTTATCATCAAAAAATATCGACCCCCCTCTCCAATTGGGGTGCGATCTCTCCAAGGCGCGGCCCTTCTCTCACAGGTCGGTGTTGCGGCATGGGCGGCTAAAATACTGCTAAAAGGGAGCCATCAACTTCCACCACTTCCTGAGACCAAACCGCCAGCAAGGCCTATAACACCGATAACATCGTCGGTCTCACCACCCGGAACGCCGCCCTCGCCCACCCCTCTCTTAGGCTCTCACGCGATTGCTTTATCGAATAGCGCTCTACCGGACAACCCCTTAAACCCTCCACAAGATAACTCCCACCTATGCCCTCCGCTAAAGACTCCACTCTCGAGTCTTAACTCAGGCGACGCTGAGGCGCAAGAGATGAGCACGCAAGGAAGTATTGGGGATGATCCAGCGATCAAACTCGTGCTGGATAGTTTTCTTTTGTCTGTAGATGACTCGCTCCAAGAACGACCCGCCCCCACTCCTCCACCTCCTCTTCCGGAGCTTGCGCAAGTGGTCCGTGATGAGAAGGGAGCTCTCTCCCTTCCTGAGTGCATTAGAGAGGGCTTCCCAAGGGAAATTGAGCAGATCTCCTTCGATGTTTCGGGAAATAATCTTCCCTTCTTCGAGATGAGGCACAGAAAGATAGATCATCAGGCGCATGAACGACGCTCCTTTCGCAATCAAAGAGATGAGTTGGGCCTTGGCCAGAGCGAAACAGATTTCTACTTAGCGCTTGGCCATCGATTGATTCCTGTTGAGCCTCGGGTTACGAGCGGTGGTTGGTCCAAGCTGGAGCATCGATACTATTCCGAAGAGGAGATGCAAATGCGAGCGGCCCGCCGTGCGATTCTTGCCGAGGGGTATGGTCTTGTGAAGACAGCAAAACTCTGGTTCTATGACTACTTAGATCTTATCGCACCCGTTGCATCAGGCAGAGAGACAGCGGATAGATTGGCGGCCCATAACCGTCTTAACGACCTCTTTTTGGAGCTTGTTTCCCAGCTTGGAAGGGAGCAGATCGATGAGGAGACTCTCTCTCTTGCTCGGACCACCCTGCGATCAGCCGCTAACCAGCTTATGGGAAGCTTGGAGTTTGATGACTCCTCAATTGATCGAGAGGAGGAGTCTCGCTTGATCGATGGGATCTCAGGAGCAATAGGTGAGCTTATTCCGCACGCAAAGGTAGAGAGTCAAGCTCTTGGCTGGCTCGCAGGCCCCTTAGAGGCATGGCGATCTGAGGCGGGTGGTATGGCAGAGATGACAACGCTCCGTTTGCGACGCTTCCGGCTGTGGGGAGAGGCCCTCATCAAGCTTGCAGAGGAGTGCCAGGAAGAGAAGATCACAGGTGGGGCGATGCGTCGCCTTTCTCATGAGGTGATCTCCTACTGGTTAGGGGTCCCCGATAGACCATCCGATTTTAAAGAGCCCTCCTTTCTTAACATGGCACGAGCGCGTATGAGCTCGCTTGTCTTCGAATTTCCCAAAGCTCTTGCGGTCGCTCTTAATGCTGATAAAACGGCTGCGCCAGAGGGGGCACTAGATGAGCTCAGGGACCGGCTTAAAAGAATTAAGTTGCAACTAAAGCCCATCAAGAAGGCTTGGGATAATTACGAGGACAACCCGGAATCGCAGAGAGCTCAGCAGTATGCATGGCTATTTGAACCCTTTAATATCTGCAAAGATGAATTTAAGCACTGCCTCCGCAACGGATTCAGCCCATCAACTTCGCTAAGTGATTGGGTAGAGCGGCTGGAGCGATTAATGGGTGAGGTCGAGAGAGGTTACAGCGACGAATCGATCGCGCAGCTTGCCTTGCTGATGCATGGGCACAGGAGACAACAGGGGGTTACGAGTATCATCGTCCCCCTTATCCCGCAGACAATTATCAATAGGAAGAATGGATGGAGTGCTCTTGGTGATAAGGGAGCGCTCCGATTAGATGATTGCCTTATGCAGTTCGACCCCGAGTCCGCCGAGGAGAACAGCCCCTACGTTGAGTTGGAGCCTGTGGTAGATGGCCAAGTGACGGAGGGCTGGGAGACAGAGCTTTTAGAGGCCGATCAAGTGGAGAGTGTGAGTGTGGCTCATGCTGCCTATACGTATGAAGAGACATCTTGGGGAGTAGGGTGGGGAGATTCCGCCTTGGATGTAGTACAGACGGTTGAATCGCCCCAGCTTGATAGTAAGGGGACTCTTCACAAAAAGAGCCTAGGGCTTGACATCCACTACTCACGCCA
>JAKBAF010000013.1 GCA_021809305.1 bacterium | reverse complement strand
TATATGCGATGAATTTCAAGATACCGACGGCCTTCAATGGAGTATCTTTCGAACGCTCTTCGCCTCTCATAAGAACTTTCCACTCTTCCTTGTTGGCGACCCAAAGCAGTCGATATACGGCTTTCGAAGCGCTGATGTATACACCTACCTTGCTGCTCTTAACCACTTTGGAGATGGCCGAAAGCGCACTCTGGCCACCAACTACCGCTCACATCCTCGGCTTGTCAACGGACTAAACGCCCTATTCGAGGGGCCAGCAGCTAGTGGACTCTTTGCGCTTCCCCAAGCAAAGGATGAATCTCAAAGAGCCCTTCCTTTCGAAAGGGTAGCAGCTGGCACTCAGCTGAGCACTCCCCGGAGAGAGTCCGGAGTGCACCTCTTTCTCCTGGAGGGCGAGTCAGGGCGCCGAGGAAAATTCCCCACACCCAAGATGGAAGAGGAGCGAGCCTTTCCCTTTATTGCAGGAGAGATCATCCGGCTGAAAGAGGAGGAGGGGCTCGTATGGAGCGATATAGCCATACTCGTTGATGACAGGTTTGAGGCAGAGCGCATGGAGCGCTATCTTGGGAAGTCGGGCATACCTGCCGCCTCTACAAGGGGGCGGCCTGCTGGGCGGAGCGCCACATGCAAAGAGCTCCGGGTACTCATCGAAGCCATCGCCCACCCCTCCGATCAAGGTCTCCTCAAGCGAGCCCTAGGGGGCTTGATCGGCTGGGAGATGCGCGAGATAGAGGCGCTAGATAGGGGCGAGGCGCAAGGCCATCTTCAGCTTAAGCTCCATAGGCTCCATGCGCTTTTTGATGAGGGGGGGCCTCCTTCCCTTATTGAGGGGCTGCTTTGTACTGAGTGGAGGGATCAAGCAGGCTCTCTTGCGGAGAGTATCCTCCAGCGTGAGGGGGGGGCGCAAGTCCTTGAGGAGATCTACCAGCTCGCAGAGATGGTTACCGGATCTGGTGAGCCTTTGCCGTATCTTGGCGATCTTGCTGCACTCCTCCACCGCTTAGAGAGGGAGAGGGGAGAGACAAGGGGGGTGCTGCGAACAGGACGGGATGAAGAGGCCGTTCGCCTCCTCACAATCCACGCCAGCAAGGGGTTGGAGTTCGGTGTTGTCTTTGCGCTCGGGGCTTGCAGGCGCCGCTTGGAGCGGCAAGGAGAGCTTGCACAGCTGCGGGGCGAGGGGGGAATTATCCTCTGTCCAAGCCTCACCGCTCTCGAGGAGCACGAGCAGCGTGAGGAGGAGGACGCCGAGAAGGCGCGCCTGCTCTATGTTGCGCTAACACGCGCTAGGGAGAGGGTCTACCTGCCAGTTGCGATCGACACCACGGCGCGGCCACTCTCCCACGGCGAAGCATCCCCTGTTGACCTCCTCTTTGCTTATATGGAGGGCGCTGCTTCCATGGAGGAGCGCTACGCGGCAATTGGAGGGCTCTCCCGCGAGAAGATCGTTGCTCTCGTTCATCCTCTCCGCGCAGCTGGCATAGCTTGCCACATTGTAGAGCCGCAAGAGAGATCGATTGCGGGTAGGAGAGCATCGCCGGAACTCTTCGCTCCAGCCCCTGCGAAGATCGCCCGGCACCCACAGGAGATCGTCTCTTTTACAGCTCTCTCATGCGGCAGGGAGGGGGGCGAGAGGCCCTACGCAAGCCCTCCGCCTAGGGATTTTTTAACAGCCGAGCGCTCCATCCACACCCTACCAGCTGGGGCTGAGACTGGCATTCTCCTCCACAACCTACTAGAGCGGCTACCAAAGGAGCTCTTTTGCGAAAGTGCTCCTCACGAGCTACTATATGGCTTTGTCGCGGCTGCTGTAAAAGAGAGCCGCTTCCAAGGCTGGGAAGATATACTTGTGGAGCTCCTCTTTAATACACTGAGAATCCCCTTCCCGGCCAAAACCCCCTTTAGATTGATCGATGTCAAACCCGAGCGATTGGTCCGAGAGGTCGACTTTCTCTTCGCAACATTGGGAGGGATGAGGGTTGGGAGCCGTCCACTTCCAGCTGGCTTTGTGAAGGGGTGCATCGACCTCCTCTTTGAGCACGAGGGGCGCTACTACGCTCTCGACTGGAAGTCCAACTGGCTTGGAACAAGCGAGGAGAGCTACTCGCAAGAGAGGCTCCAGCTGGCAGCGAGCTCCCACGACTACCTCCTCCAAGCAAGACTCTACAAGGAGGCGCTAATCCGCACCCTTGCGAGGTATGATGATCGCCCCTTCGACCTCTGCTTTGGTGGATTCTACCTTGTCTTCTTGAGGGGAGCTGCGCTTAACGCGCAGTGGGGCGTATTGGAGGTCACATGGGACGAGTGAGTGGCACCGAGATCTCCCCTTACTGGCAAAAGCTCGAGGCCTGTGTGCTGGCCGGGCTTCTCTCCCCTGTGGAGAGGCTCTTTGCAATAAGCCTCCTTAGCAAAGAGGAGGATGAGAGCTGCGCCCTCTTTCTAGCCTACCTTATGGCCATATCACGCGCTGGCCACCTCTCTCTTACCATCGAGGGGGGTTATCTACGCCCAGATCCCCTCCACTTCTTTTCAAGTGATGGGCAAGATCTGGCGATGCTCCAAGAGCTCTCTCTTCAAATCACCCGGGGAGCCTCCTCTCTCCCCAGAACCGCCCACCCCTTTGTGGGGCAGTTTGGCAATCGCTTCTACCTCAAGCGCCACGAGATACTAGAAGAGAGCGTTGCCCACCACCTCACTCGCTTGTGCGATGCCACCCTAACAAAGCCTGTCGATCTCGTGGCTGTTAATGCGAGGCTAACCACACTAATGAGCGAGGGTCTTGTTACAGATGAGCAGGCGGCAGCCATTCGCACAGCCTCTCAAGGCACCCTAACGCTACTTACAGGCGGGCCTGGCACTGGCAAGAGCTACACCGCCACCCACCTGCTTAAGCTTCTTCTCTCACTCTCACCGCAAGAGGTTGCCCTTGCGGCGCCCACAGGCAAGGCTGCCTCCCACCTAAAGGAGTCACTGGCAATGGCCTGTACAGATGGGGCAGATGGGGCAGAGCGGAGCACAATCGATGTAAAGACCCTCCACTCCCTACTCAAAATTCGCCCTGGTGTGCCACCGAAGATCGACCGCCTACCCTATGATCTGATCATCGTCGATGAAGCCTCAATGATCGATGTCGAGTTGATGGCCCACCTGCTAGCTGCTGTGAAGGGGGGCGCGCGGCTTGTCCTTATGGGCGATAGCCACCAGCTCCCAGCTGTCGATGCGGGAAGCCTCTTCTCCGATTTAATCGCTGGGGCAGAGGAGCTGCCTGCACTGCAGGGTCGGCTTGCAAGGCTTCAAAAGAGCCAGCGGACGGAGCGAGAGGGGCTAAATGCCCTTGCCGAGGCTGTGAATCGGGGAGATCTCAAGGCGCTGTTTGCCGTAACTGAGAATGAAACGGCTGGCATCGAGCGGATTGACCTCTCCACCCTCCAGCAGAGCCGCTTTGACAGGCTTGTTTCGGAGCGCTTTCCGATGCCCTCGCGCGATGTTGAGAGTGTTAACAAGGAGCTCCTCGCTGAATTTGACGCCTTTCGCCTCCTCTCCCCTGTGCGCAAGGGGCCCTACGGGGTCGAAGAGATAAACGAGCGCTTGCTGAAGCTCTTTCGCCGCACGCACAGTAGAGGAGGGCTCTTTGTGATTCCGATACTCATCCAAAGAAGCAATTCGACCCTGGACCTCTACAATGGCGATGTTGGCCTTCTTGCAAGAAGAGATCCCTACACATCTTCACCTGATGATTTTGCCCTCTTTCGGCGGGGCGGCGAGGAGCTTCGTTTGCCAGCACCCCTTCTCCCCCCCTTCGAACCCGCCTACTGCCTCTCGATTCATAAGAGCCAAGGGAGCGAGTACCGCGAGGTCATGGTCGCCTTGCCAGACGGAGTTCCACTTCTCTCTCGCGAGCTACTCTATACAGCCATCACGCGCGCCAAACGCAACCTTACACTTATCGCCTCAGATGAGACCCTCGCCGCTGCCCTCAGCCAAACCTCGATGCGCCTCTCCGGCCTCATCGATCGCCTTAAGTGCAGAGGAGCGTTAATTTAATTGACTTAAAAGATTGTTTAATAGATAATTTTTGCAACTAGTTTAAAAGGAAGAGGAAAGATGGAACGTGCAGATAGAAGGCCAGTTGATAACAATCCCCCAAGCTTCGCTTCAAGGCCTTGCTGCGCAGCACGTGATCTCGCCTGCTCCTTTGTTCTCGGGCTAGTTGGTGCTGCCGGCGCCGTAGCCGTAGCAAGGCTCGCCAACAAGACTCGAAAAGTAATCCTTCTCTCAGCCTCTGGTGGTTTTGTCGCAGGCGCCCTAGCAGGCAGGGTCTTTGGCCACAGCTCCCCTGCTAAAGAGGCAGATCGAGAGGCTCCCATAAGATCTGAAGTTGAGGAGAAAAATCATATCGCCGTCCTTCTCTCGAGAATACAACGACTCACCCTCTCCCCTGATACGCACGGCAAAGTCGAGGGTTGCGATCAAGCGGAAGCGTCAAAGAGATTACACTTAATGCTCGGCGCGCTAGTCAAGCTGGAAAAGGGAGAGATGAAGGATACCCTAGGCAACCTTCCCGTCTGGTTTGGTCAAGCGTGGGCTCGGATAGATGAGGTCGAATACCTGGATGTGACAGGTCCTAAATTTGGTGAACGTACAGCGATAGATATGACTGGAAAATATCTGCAATTTGCTTCGTCACTCACGTCGCTAAAGATAGATGATGTCTGCTGGTCAGCCCTCTGTGACGGTAAGAGGCCAAATGAGAGGCTTACGACGCTCGATATTCGCCTCACAAAGGCAGCGGCAAACTTAGAGGGATACTCCTTTGATGAGGACATCGAGCTGCTTATTGAGAAGCTGAGCCTTCTTCCGAATCTTACCTCTCTCACCTTACGCCTACCAGAATGCGTGACACTAAGGCGCATGCAACTTCTTGCCGAAGCGATGCCAATGGGTCTGAGAGAGCTTCATCTCCAACTCGAGCGCCAACCCCAATTTAACAGCGCCGAGTATCGGGAATTTGTAACGAGCCTCGGCAAAAGAGCTGATCTTTCGCTTACCATTGGAGATTCCAGCTACCCGGGAGACAGCGTAGTTTGGACTCTCTTGGGCCGCATTATTAAGACGCATTTCAAGCAATTTTCTGTTGTGGTTAATGAGACCGGCGACAGGCTTAGCTGGGTCAATCACTAAGAGAAGCCACTCTTTATGCCACATGGGCGATGATTATCGCGCATTGACCTAAAAGATCATTTAATAGATAATTTCTCCAATTACGTTAAAGAGAGGTGGATCGATGGAACGTGGAAAACGCCCTGAAAGAAGGCAGGTTTATAACGATCCGCCACGCTTTGATTCAACGCCCTGCTGTACAGCGCGTGATCTCGCCTGCTCCTTTGTTCTCGGGCTAGTTGGTGCTGCCGGCGCCGCAGCCGTAGCAAGGCTCGCTAAGAAGACTCGAAAAGTGATCCTTCTCTCATCCTCTGGTGGCTTTGTCGCAGGCACCATAGCCGGTAAGGTCTTTGGCCACTGCTGCCCCGCTCAAAAAAAAGCTGAAGAGACACGCAATCGCGATGAGGTCGAAAATCAACATGATGATAAGGGGAAAAAACGGAAAACCGCTGTTGCGGACAAAGTTCTGAAGCTCATCGCTAACCGAGGAGAGGTTGAGAAGGACCGAACTAATTGGAATGCTGAGCGAGCATCACGGCGGATATACGCAACGCTTCGCCAAGTATCGAAACTGGAAAATGGGAAATCGTTAGACGAAAGCGAGGAGGCCCTTCTTGCCGATTCTCGCCAGGCCTTCGCTTGGCTAGACGAGATCAAGTGGCTCGACGTGACGGGCCCCAAAATTACCGACCACACAGCTTCACAGATTGTTGAAGAATGCCTGCAATCTGCTACAAACCTTACGTCACTGACGATAGATGATACTTGCTGGACCGCGCTTTGCGACAAGAATAAGCCGCATAAAACGCTTACCACCCTCAATATTCAACTCGCAAATGCCTTAAGAAACGACAACCATGACTTTGACGATGATATCGAGCTGCTTATTGAGAAGCTGGGCCTTCTTCCGAGTCTTACCTCTCTCACCCTGCGCCTGCCAAAGTGTGTTGAAGAGGAGCAGTTGGAGAGACTTGCCGAAGCGATACCAAGGGGTCTTCAATATCTCATCCTTGAACTCGAGAACTCAAATGACAACGATGGCTACCAGCAGTTTATTGACTCTCTGGGCCAACGAAAGAATCTTCAGCTCACCCTTGGAGCTTCGAACAAGCCGGTGCAGGCGACGTATTGGAAAGGGAAAGGCCAGAACGTTGCCAAGAATTTCCAACACTTTTCTGTTTGGACAGAAGGTCGCACACTTTATAATTGGGATAAGGACCTATAAGCCTGCATCGCCCTCCTTACGCCACATCAACCACAATCATAGCGCACTGCACTGTCACAATCACAAGCGATAGAACAAACATCCTTCGCGCCTACACCTTCTCATTGCTGCTATTAAAACCTTTTATGCAGAGAAAGAGCCATGCTAAACCAAGTAGGGTAGCGATGGTAAGATAGAAGTAGCCCGTGTAGCCAAAGAGCGTCAGCATCTGCGCCACAATTAGAAAGGCAATAATATAGAGAAGCATGTGAATTTTGGTGACGCGCATCCCCCTTTTTACCGGTAGCACTGGAATGGAAGCGGCCGCGTAGTCGTCGAAGCGGTAGATGGCGATCGAGAAAAAATGGGGCATCTGCCAGAGGATAATGATTGCAAACAAGATGAGAGCTCCGACATCCATTCGACCACTCACCGCGCAGTAGCCGACAACTGGCGGCACAGCGCCTGCAATGCTTCCAACAAAGGTGGCGTAAATGGAGTGGCTCTTCCAAAGGCTGTAGACAACAACGTAAATAAAAAAACCAGCAAGCGCAATAAAGGCTGCGACGAGGTTGGTGTAGAGGGCCAAAATCGCAAAGCCAGCAACAACTAGTACGACCGCAAAGAGCAGCGCTAAGGGTACCGAGATGATCCCTTTTACAAAGGGGCGATTTTTGGTCCGCGCCATCTTCCCGTCGATATGGCGATCAATATAGTTATTAAAGACCGAAGCGGATGCGATGATAAAAGATAGCCCTCCAAGTGTTGCTAAAAAGAGCAGTAAATTTAGATGACCTTGCGATGCAAGAAGAAAGCCAGCGGCTGTCGTAATGATATTGCCAAAGATAATCCCTGGCTTTGTTAGCATGTAATAGACTCTAATCATAGCGAATGACCTATTGCATGGCTGGCATTACACGGCCATCTAAGTTGTACATGATCCAGAGAGAGCCTAGAACCAGAATAACGAGGAGAAGGAGCATAAAACCGAAGACAACGAGACTCCAGCGCGGCCTCGTTTCCTTCCCAAGGTGCAAGAAGAAGAGGAGCTGGAATACGGCCTGAGCGATACCAAGTCCAAAAATAAAGGTCAGTAATCGCCAGTCAGCCAGCAGATGCAATGCAACAACAAAGTAGGCTACCAGCGTTAGGAGAATGGATACCACAAAGCCAATGACATAGGAGCGGAGGCTGCCATGCCAGCTCTTATGTATTTCGCTTAAAGCCACATCATTCATACTTCCGCGCTCCCCTCAAAGAAATGATCCAGACATGTAGACCACCGTAAAGACAAAGATCCAGACTATATCCAAGAAGTGCCAGAACATACTTAAGCACAAAAGCCTCCTATAAGTCGCAAGCGTTATGCCACGCGGCCAAACTTGCGCAATCAGAACGGCCATCCAAAATAGACCCACCGTTACGTGGGCGCCGTGCGTGCCAACAAGTGTGAAAAAGGAGGATAAGTAGGCGCTTCTCTGCCAGCTATTGCCCTCTTGCACAAGCTTTGTAAACTCGGCAAGCTCCATTGCCAAAAAGGATATTCCGAGCAGGAAGGTGATCCCAAGCCACATCATGACCTTTTTTCGGTCACTACGATAGGCCGCCAATGTGGCAAGACCGCAAGTGAAGCTGCTCGTGAGCAAGATAAATGTTTGGGTTAGAGCATAGGGCAGGTTTACAAGCTCTTCAGAGGTAGGGCCACCAGCCGCATTATTGTGCAGCACAGCGTAGGTGGCAAAGAGCATGGAAAAGAGGATGCAGTCGCTCATGAGATAGATCCAAAAGCCCAGCATGGCCTTGGAGTGGGTCTCAACGTGGTGTTTTACGGCTATGCTCGCATCCATTGTCGCTTAGCTCCTTCGAAGGGCTTCCATTTTTTCCACATCCGCTGCTGGTACCCTCTCATCGGTATCCTCAAGCGAGAGCCGATAGACAAGAGAGGCAATAACACCAAGGAAGCTGATGAGCGCAAGCCACATAATATGCCAGCTCATAGCGAAGCCGAAGACGATGCTAAGGCAGCCCACTATGCAGGCGATTGGAGTATGTTTGGGCATATAGATATCCTCATACCGCCTCTCAGGCACCGGCGCCTTGCTCTCTTTCACGGCCCAAAAAGGATCGCGCTCATGAACTTCGGGAGTAAGCGCAAAGTTGTAGAAGGGCGGCGGAGAGGAGGTTGACCACTCCAATGTCCTCCCATTCCAGGGATCGCCTGATGCATCTCTATTCAGCTTGCGCTGTTTAATACTAACAATGACCTGCAAGATCTGAAGGCCAATACCGCAGGAGATAATTGCAGCACCAACAGCTGCTATCTGAAACATAGATTGCCAGCCGGTAGAGGCCTCATAGTGGTCCAAACGCCTCGTGGCACCCATCAAACCAAGCTGGTAGAGCGGCATAAAGGCCACAAGAAAGCCCACAAACCAGCACCAGAAGGCGTATCTACCGAGCCGCTCATTTAGCGTGAAACCCATGATCTTAGGGAACCAGTAGGTAAAGGCCGCAAAGAATCCAAATAAGACCCCACCAATGATGACCGAATGGAAGTGAGCAATGAGGAAGAGGCTATTATGCACCTGAAAGTCTATGGCCGGCATTGAGAGCAATACACCAGCCATTCCGCCTATCGTAAAGATCATAACGAAGCCCAAAAACCAGAGCATTGGGGTTGTAAAATGCACCCTTCCCCTAAACTTGGTAAATAGCCAGTTAAAGATCTTCACCCCCGTAGGGATGGCAATCAGCATCGTCATGATGCCAAAGAAGGCATTAACATTGGGGCCCGCGCCCATTGTAAAGAAGTGGTGTACCCAAACGATAAAGGAGAGGAACGTAATAGCGATAATGGCCCATACCATTGAAGTGTAGCCAAAGATTCGTTTTTGAGAGAAGGTGGAGACCACCTCTGAGAAGACCCCAAATGCGGGTAGGATCAGAATGTAGACCTCTGGGTGGCCCCATGCCCAAATCAGGTTAACATACATCATGGGGTTCCCCCCAAAACCTGCTGTAAAAAAATGCATTCCAAGGTAGCGATCCAAGGTCAGCATCCCAAGTGTGGCTGTCAAAATAGGAAAGGCAAAAATAACAAGGACAAGTGTTGCAAGAGCGGCCCAGATAAAGACCGGCATTTTCATCATACTCATCCCAGGACAGCGCATCTTAAAGATGGTGACAAGGAAGTTAATGCCCCCAATTGTACTCCCAATTCCCGCGATCTGCAAAATCCAGATCCAGTAGTCAACACCCTCCCCTGGACTGTACTCCAAACCTGAGAGAGGGGGGTAGGCGAGCCAGCCAGTGGCCGAAAATCTACCTATCGCAAGCGAGATAAGAACGAGCATAGCCCCTGACGCAAAGAGCCAGAAGCTCAGTGCATTGAGAAACGGAAAGGCGACATCGCGTGCCCCGATTTGCAGTGGTACCACAAGGTTCATCAAGCCAAAGACCACCCCCATGCCCACAAAGAAGATCATCGTTGTGCCGTGGGCTGAAAAGATCTCCTGGTAGTGTTCTGCCCCGAGATAGCCATGCGACTCTCCGACCGAGAGGAGCTGCTGGGCGCGCATCATAACCGCATCGGCAAACCCTTTAAGCAGCATCAAGGTCACAACGATCAGATACATCACCCCAATCTTTTTTGGGTCAAGTGTGGTGAGCCACTCCTTCCAAAGCCACTTCCAGCGCTTTAGGTAGAAAAGGAGGCCTATTACAGCGATGGCGCCCAAGACCATGGAGACCACAGCCGCGGATTGAACGAAATCGTGCTTGAAAGCATCGAGAGTTAATTTTCCAAACATGCCATTAGTTGGTTACATATATTTCATCAAAATCCAGTCGAAGAGATTTTCTTTCTGTAATTGGTACTTCTCAACCGAATTATTTTCACTCGGCGCAGCTAACTGTATATAGTCATCAAGGCTAAGAGAATTGGGTGACCCCCTTGCCGACTCCACCCACTGATCAAAGTCCTTTTGCGAGCTTGCTTTTGCAATGAAGTGCATTCCTGCAAATCCCTTACCGCTAATGTTCGCTGAGGAGCCCCTGAAAT
>JAKBAF010000012.1 GCA_021809305.1 bacterium | reverse complement strand
CGATCCAAATCTCCATTGAGCAGTAGTGTGCTGGCGTTGACTATTAAATTTGTCGAAACAAGATTACCATTTACAGTTGCACTTCCTGATGGGACCACTATTGTCTTTATTGGATTTGATGGAGTTCCCACATTACCATTTAATATGCTACCAGCTCCAAGCTGAACTGTTCCTATGCTAGGGAGTGAGGGCGTCACCACACCTGTAAAAACAACGCTATTGCTAACAACGAGGACCCCATCAGAGCTAAAGGTCAAATCGGGATCAGCAGTGCTGTTGAATTGAACGATACCATTACCTGTTACAGCGAAATTTGCCGCACTAACCGGCCCATTAAATACTACCGTTGATGACCCCATCCCTCCTGAAATATTGAGCATGCTATTTATCGCACCAATTGTTCCGTTAACTATTGAGGTGCCAGAGGTCCCTTGAAAGAGAATGGTACTCTGGTTAGGGCTGTCCGTAGAAATGCCAACAGGTTTGCTGTTGTTATTGATGTTCTGCCCATTCCCAACAGTTAAAGTTGATGGTGTGACATTCTGCCCTACAAATTCTGCTCCATCGGCAATACCATTGGCATCGAGTGGTACAGGGGCTGCGCCGCTGACGATCTGTACACTGGCAAAGATTGTGGAGCTCCATACGATCATACAAACAGTAAATAGAGAGAGAAAAATATTCATAAGGCCTTGCGCATTTTTCAGTTAAAACGTCATCGCAAAACATGCGGCTCTACACACTTACAGCACGCTCTCAGCAGGTAAAGGGCGTCTATCCTATCATTTTTGTTGAAGGCACGTGGCAAAAGCTTTAATAAGTCACCCTTCACCTTTTGTCAATTTCTCGGTTTAACGAATACGGCGCCATCCACGAAACAAAAGAGCTCTAGCAGCACCGAGTTATCGTAAGGCAAAGCATTGGGGACGTTGTCCCCAAACCCCTACGAGAGGGCCTAGGCCCTCTCGACTCCCTTTAATATCTGAACGTTCAACCGTAGAGTATTTTTCGTAGATAGTATCTCCCCCAAAAGGCTTTGCCTTTTCGGGGAGTGCAACAGCTTTTACAAAACGAGCGCTACGGCCAAAGAAAAACGCCATGGGTGTCGAGAGGGCCTAGGCCCTCTCGTAGGGGTTTGGGGACAACGTCCCCATAGTATTTATTGCGACAGCTCCATGCTAGCGAGGCTCTTCATCCCTATCGCGGTTAAACTCTTTTGGCGCTACCTTGCAAAAAGATGGAGGGGCGATGGTGCAGTATCAGCCAAAGGAGGAGGAGCGGTTCTTTAACGTTGTCCGGGTGAAGTTCATCATCCGGATTGCGGTCGCAGGCCTTGCCGGCATCTTGTTTGCCTACCTTACCGGCATCGACTTCCTCGGCGTTGTCATGATCCTCTTCTACGCCATGCTGATGGTCCAGTCGACAGTTGGCGCAACGATGGCCACACTCCGCCCCATCCTCTTCTGGTCGGGGCTGGGACTTGTTGTTGGGATCGGTACGATCTTCGCGTTTAATGAGGTGATCCACGCCCACGACTGGGTGATGTGGGTGGTGATGGCAGGCCTTGTCCTCTTTGGGGCTATAACCCTTCCCATCGCCCCACAAGCCCGCCTTGGCCTTCTGACCGCTTTCTTTATTTTGATCTCCGAAGAGCTCGACAGCTCCCCCATGCAACAGGCGATGCTACGTGCACTCTATGTGGTGGTTGGCACGCTGATTGCCATCCCCGTCTCCTACCTTATCTTTCCACAGAGGGCCGCAGCCATGCTGCTAAAGGGGGTAGCCACCTTTGTTGACGAAGCGACCTCCCTTCTCCATGCCATTGGTCAGTTCGCCCTAAGCGATCCTGCGCTGCCAGCCCCATTCGATGAGGAGCCCTATTTGGAGGTGCTAAGGGAGGGGGTTGCTCTGCTTGCCGGGCAAGCTGAGCGAGATAGAGAAATGGAGGAGGATGTTAAGCGAGAGTGGGGAGGGATGAGTGAGGTTCAAGCCGCCTCGATAATACAAGTCGAGCGCCGTGTCGCCCACTCCCTCGCCGTTCTCTTAGATAGTGCCATCGAAGCTAGAGGCAATAAGCTGATCCTTCGGCTGAAGGAGCCGCTCCAGCGACTCTTTGCCACCACAGAGGAGCTCCTCCGCATCTGGCTCTTCCTCGTGCAAAATCCGAAGAAGGGGACCCCCTCCCTGCCAGCCTTAACCTCCCTCTTCGAAGCGCTACAAAATCGCCTCAGAGAAGCTCAGCCAGCAGGAAGGGCGCTGCCCCTAGACAGTCTTTCCGTCGCCTTCTTTTTTCTCCACTCCACCCGTTCCTTCGCCATCGACCTTCTTGAGATCGTCGAAGAGAGGGCCAGTCTTGGGTAATGTTACCCTGCGCTTAGGGGTCATCGTCGTATAGGCAAGATCACCACTTCCAGGAGAGGACCCATCCACAAGTGCTTTCACACCTTCGCTAGAAGCTATCGTTCTTCTTCTAACCGTGAGAGCCCGCGCATTCTTCCCGGAGCTATCGGATATTGGGGTGTGCAGCTCTAAAGCCTCAGCTTCTCTACCAGTACCGAGCTCTCCTTCTTCTCCCTCGGCCTCCTCAGCCTCCTCAGCCTCCTTCGAAACCCTTTTCAAGTCAGCCCGGAGCTTAGATATTTCCTCAAAATCCTCCCTAAGCTTCTTGACGTGCTCTTTGTTTTGTGTTTGCGTCTGCCTAAGGAGCTTCCCTTGCTTTGAGAGCTGTTTCTTTTTTGCTTTGATTTGGGCGGTTAGTTTCTCGACATCAGCTTCAGCCTCTACCACTTTCTCTTTCGCTTCAGCGAATTGGGCTACTAACTCCGCATGGCCAATCTGGCCCTCTTCGGAAACCCGAAGCTTCTCTTGGAGCTCTTCTAGTTCCTTCTGAGCTGCTTCCAGCGTCTCGCGAAGAGCGGTAAGTGCTTTCTCTTGGTCGTCAACTTTGCGTGTCAAGTTGACTTGCTCTTCTTGAGCCTTCAGCAGCAGCCCTTCTTTTTCCTCGACCGCTTTTTGCAGGATTTCTTGTCCACTCAATCGGCCCTTAAGGTCTGCGATTTCCTCGTCCTTTACGGCGATTCGTTTACCTAGTAGCTCTTCTCTTTCTTTTCTAAGCTCGCCTGCTCGTATCAGCTCTTCATCTTTGATACCCATTTGTCTCTGAATGAGTACGACCCTTTCCTCAGTGCTCTTAACCTGCCGGCCAAGATCATCTGCAGCCCTTTCCTTCTCCTGAATTATTTCTCTCTGCTTTTTAACCCCTTCCTGCAGGCTATGAAGAGCCTGTTGATGCCCTTCGAGGGTGATCTGCCTTTCTTCTTTTAGGGCCTGTACTTCCAACTTATAAACATCACGTTCACGACTCATTAAGGCTATGGCATCTTCACCTTCTAGGCCGAGGATTTTCGCCTCCGCATTACGCAGCTCCTCTTGAACATCCGCCATGCTTCGCTCGATGTCCGCTAGTCGCTCTTTTTCGCTCTTAACAGCCTTGAGCTCAATCTGTAACTGATCCTGGACTTCAGCAAAACCTCTCTGCTGCTCAGTCAGCTCTCCTCTCAAATCAGCTAAATCACGCTGAAGCCCAGCAACCACCCTCTGATGGCCAGCAAGCTCTTGCTGCCCACGCTCCGTCTCCTGTCGCACCTCAAGCTCAAGCCTTGCAGTCTCACGCTGGACCCAGCCCATTGTTCTCTGGCCAGCATTGCCCACTTCATGGCGGTAGTTGAAGAGCAGCTCATCGTACTTATGGCTTATTTTTGCGAAGCGAGTTGTGCAGTCGGCAGAGAGCCAGAGAGCGCCACTAATGGCAGCGGATTTGCCAAGCGAGAAGCCTGCGTATCGATTTAAAAAGAGAGCAGTAATTGTCGCAAAAGAGATCTCTACTGCTACAACGCCAGCTCCTTCTTTTCCACCTTCACCGTGACATTTTGCTAGAATTCCTTGAACGCTCATGATAATCCTCCCACATGAACAATGTGGGAGAATTATTGGCTATTCTCATAGAACTTGTCAACTCAACTTTCGAGATGATTTATTAACATGGAAAGGGTTTTTGACTGAGAGAGAAGTGAAGCGCTAGCCTCTTTTATCGCCTCTATCCGCAACTCACCCGCTGGCTTGCCGCTCTCATCGCGAAGATGCTCAGCGGTAGCTGTCATCGTAGTGATGAGGGTACGCATCTCGGCCATAGGAGAGGGGGCGGCCGCACTGTGGGCAGCTGTCGGAGCAAGTACGGCCTCATCGGGGCCCGGCGATACTCTAGCGATGCCACGAGCCAAATTGATCGTATAGATAAAGAGGACGCCAAGATAGATCAGCATCAAACCTGCAAGGTAGGAGAAGGTCATCGGCAGGCCGATTAGGGCAATAATAATGAGGACAAGATCTGCCACAAAGGAGAGTAGCACGAGAAGGCGGAAGGTCCTCCAGTCGGTGAGATTTCGCGCTGTGGAGACCGACCTCTTCAGCCCAAGCGCCCGGCTCCAGCCCGCGAAGAGAGTGAGCCCTGCAATCAGGACAAGTAGTGCAACAATAATATTAAACATCCTAAGACTCCTCTGCTGTTAGCCCTTTGACTTCCCTTTTAATCTTTCGGTAAATATTTTTAACCATCTTTCTCTCTCCATGGCATCAGGAAGCGGCCTAACCTTCCTTTTGTGCGGCGGCGCGGGGCCATCTTTAGAGGGCGAGGCCTCCCTCTCCTGGCAGCTCCACCTGGCCATCTTCTGCCAAAAGAGGCGGGCATCAACCACTTTGACCCCAAGCCACTGCGCCTCTTTGGCCAATTTTCGATCCGATGTGACAAGAAGTGAGGATCTGGCATGGGGGGAAGAGGCGAACTCTCTTAGAAGGTAGTCATCTGCGCTCATGCCAGGTTCGGTAAAGACAATTTCAAGTGTACCTAGATGGCCGCTAGAAAACGAGGTGCCTCGCGCTGCGTCGAAGACAATTGTGAAGTCGCCTGGCCGATTGGTAAGGGCCTCTCTTAAGCGAGAGAGGAGCTCCTCTCGCATCTCCTCAAGTGAGCCCTCTCGGATTTCAAGAGAGAAGAGAAGGTTGTAACCATCGATGTAGACTCTGTTCAGCGAAAGCCAGCCCTTTACGGCCATTACGGGAGTACCGCACTCCAACTTTTAGCTATGGCACGGATATTTAGCAGTAAATTCCGATATGGAGTGCGGCACCCTTAGTAAAGCTTTGGCTCCGGGCACGCCTGTGCCCGCCATTCACATAGAGACGATCTATATCGAATGACGAAACTATGAAAATGGCCCCCTCTACCGATTGATTAAGGCAGGGAGGATCTTATCGAGGGCCCGTCGTCGATGGGAGACCTGATTCTTCGTCTCTTCGCTGATCTCGGCAAAGGTGAGCCGGTAGCCCTCTTTGACAAAGAGGCTATCGTAGCCATGCCCTTGGCCGCCACGCTCTTTATGTAGAATCACCCCCTCGCACCTAGCCTCCTCTTGCGCAATAACGCCAAGTGGCGAGACAAGCGCTAAGGCACAGACAAAGTGGCCACCACGCAGACCCTCATCCAGTCCACTCATTCGCTCGACAAGCTTTTTTCGATTGTCCGCCTCAGTTGCCCCCACACCTGCATAGCGGGCGGAGTAGACGCCCGGCTCTCCTTGCAGGCTTGGGACAACAAGACCTGAGTCGTCAGCCAAAACGAGTCCCGAATGAAGTTTAGAGGCGTGGAGCGCCTTAAGAAGCGCGTTCTCTTGAAAGGTCGCCCCTGTCTCCTCTGGAGGCTCATACTCTGGGAAGGCGCGGAGCGAGATGAGCTCGATCTCCTCATATCGACCCAACATATTGCGAATCTCTCGCACCTTGTGGAGGTTGGAGGTGGCGATGAGAAGGCGAATCACCTAATGGCACCTTTTTGAAAGACTGTGCTAATCCTATCGATTGTATAACTCTCACCTTGATACGAGAACTCATCTTTCTCTTTGAGACCACTCATGGCCTTAGCAAGCCGCGACTGGAAAGAGAGGATGTGTTGGTCCGGATCCGCGTCCCAGGGGCCAAGAATCGTATAGCTCAGCCGCTCCCCGTCGCCCTTAAGCAACTCAACGATCGCCCCAACACCGACGACATCATTTGAAACGTCATTCTCGGTCAAAATACGCGCTGCTGAGAGCTGGTCGGAGAGGGTGCGCAGCTCCGATTGAAGGCGCGCTCTCCTCTCAAGGGCCGCTTTATACTCGGCATTCTCACGCAAGTCTCCATGGGCTCGCGCCACCTCAATCTCTCGCGCATTGTCCACCATCTCGGTTGTGCCGATATGGTTCATACGGTCGCGCAACCTCTGATAACCCGCCTCTGTTGTCCAGATAACAGACTCCTCATCCCCCGATTCGCGCTTACCTTGCGCAAGCGTGGGGTGGGCCACCTCTGCTAGTGCGTGCATGATCTTCACATCGTGTGAGTTGAGCGTCTGCAGCTTCGAGACAAGAAGGAGAAACTCCTTTGCAAACTCAATCGGGCTTCCCTTAAGAATCTCACGCACCAAGGCAAAACGCCCAGATGTCAAGATGCTGTACATCTTCTTTACATGCTCTCGATGGGCCGGCTGATTCTCCAATTGATGGAGCAGCATGAGGAATCCCTCGAAGAATTGGCACTGACCGCTCTTATCGACATAAAGCGCATCCTCATCCTTATCCATAACCTTTTGGAAGTACCAGATGAAGAGGTTGGGCTGCTCAGCGGGTTGGTGCAAGAGCTGCTCGATCCTAAGAGAGAGCTCCTGCTTTGCACTTCCTTGGCCAAGCTCCTTTAGGAGATAGTCTCGAAGAGCGCTCTGCTTCACAGAGAAGAAGAAATCGAGAAAGAGGGGAATCCAGTCCGATCTTGTCTGCCTAATAGCGACAAGTGCCCGCTTTTTAAACGCCGCAATTTCGATAGATTCAATGACAGAGGGCAGATCTCTCACCCCTTTTAGCGATTCAGCGAGCGATGAGCCCACCTCTCCCCCAAAGATCTCCTCAAGAAGGGCATTCGCCTGGATCCTAATGGCCAGTGGCACCCCGTCCCGCCTCAAAAGCTGACCCAGTCTCTCTTGGATAAACTCTCGCCCGTCTGTACTCTTTTGTACCTCGGGGAAGTCGCGGATAAAGTTGTAGACAAGAAGAATTGTACGCTCAGGCGTTGTCTCTTCCTTCAGCGCCTCCTTGAGCCTATCGACGTGGCTAACCTCCTCCTCTCTTAGGCGAAAGGGGAATCTAACCGCACTCGGCGTCTCGATTCGAGTATCCTTCTTAATTCGCGTCCGCGCCGACTGCCACCACTTCGTCCAATCCTTTGCTGGGATCACCAGATCGCAAAGCTCCTCCTTGATCTCAGCTGCACTCTTTGGCCCAAGATCCTTTAATAGAAGCTGAACAACGCCAACAGGATCCTTACGCGCCTCCTCTTCTAGCTGATCAGGGTCACCAAAGCGCCGGCTTAAAAAGTGGTCATCAGAGAGGGGGATCAGGGTGGAAAAGGCGTTTTCAAAGGACATCGACTTGCGCCCAGAGACCCTTTCAAATTCAATAACAAGCTCCTCGCGCACCAAAGAGAGCTCAACAATCTCTCCCGTGCCCCATCCTCCTGTATGAAAGACAAAGCGCCCCTTGTTTAGATGGCGCAGAAGTTCAAAATTGCGCACCGACCCTTGGAAGAACTCTCGATTTCGCAAGCCAACAAGCCGTATTTTCTCATTGAAGTAGGACTCATTTCCATACCGCCTTTCCAAGATAGCATAGGCAAGGGCTGCAAGCTCATGTGGGTTTTGTGTTTCGAGATCGACAATCAGCTTGAAGATGCGATAGGCCTGCTCTTCATCTTCTACCCGCTCCCAAAGAGGAAGGGCTGTCTGGGCCAGGGGGCCAAAGCGACCTGCAAAGCGGGAACCACGCACGCGGTTCAAAACCGACTCCAGCTCCCGGCCGTCAACCTCATCGGCAGCACAATACTCCTCCCAAATAACCAAATATCCCTGGAAGTCGTCGCGATCTATCTTCTTCTGGAACTCGTCGAGATAACTCATGCATCTCCCCCGCCGTTTCGTGCGGTCATACGGTTGGTTGTCTTAAATTGTCAGAATGGCTTCTAGCAGAATACCAGAGAGCAAAATTATGCTCAACGAAAGCGCAGGGCGATTTTCCGAACTAGGAAGAGTGTAAGTCGCTTATTATCAATTTAATAGGGAACATTTGGAACAATTTCCCCCTTGTTCGAAAGAGAATAAAAATCAACATAATACACCCATACGGCTGGTTTATGTGACAGTGTTGTAATTATAATTTTTATTTATTACTATGAGAATAGGAAATAATTTGTTGTATATTGGGGGGAGTATGGCGGAAAAGAACAAAAAAGCAGCAGAAGCTGACATCTTTCATGAGGTTCTCGAAATCCTTCGAGAGACGCAAGATGTCGGTCAAATAAAAGATCCAGCAGACATCAACGGGCTGGTTAAGAAGATGGAGCATACGCTGGCCGACCTAAACCACAAGGCGGAAGAGCTCTACCAAGCCACTGGGATGACCAAAGAGCAGCTTAAAGCCTTCTCGGAAGATCCAAACAACTTCTCACCCGAAGAGTGGCGCGCGATCGAAGAGATCCGGAGCGAGATGGAGAAGTTCGAGGAGAGAGCTGAAGAGATAATGAACGAAAGTCATACAAGCCTCCTCGAGACCTCCCCCTCAAAAGAGGCTGCCCCGACAAAAAAAACCAAGACTCCAACACAAAAGCGTGTGAGCAAAAAGAACTGGACTCGTGGTTAGTTAGGACAACTCCTGCGATTTGCGAGCAGCCCTCTCCTCCTGCGAGAGGCGGCCAAGATCGTACCCCTCGTAGTCGGCAAAGCGAAAGAAGCGCTCAAACTCGGGGAACTGCTGGCAGATCAGATGGGCCATCTCATGCGCGAGATAGCGATAGGTCGGATGGCCTTGGCTACACGAGCGGAGCTCAACTAACCACTGAAGCGCGCGCAGGTTGATGTGAAAGTACCAGCGGACCCTATAGGCCATTGGCACAACGTATTGCGCCTCTTCAGGAAGCTCCTCTCTAATCGTGTCAAACGCCTCTCTCGCCCGTCCCATGGCGTTGCAATAGGGATCTAGCCACTCTGTCTCTCGAATCTCTTGCGGGACAAAGTAGCCGAAGTCGCAGCTAAGAAGCTGCCTCTCTTGGGTGAGCATCCGATGGCGCTGCAGGTCGCGATAGACGCCAAAATCAGAGAGAAGCTCAAAGGTGAAAAATGCCTGCTCAAGCGCACGCGGCGACTTGTGGCGGCGGTTCTCTCTTGCACTACATGCAGAGTCAAGGATCCTCGCAAGCTCCTCTGCGTTAAGCGTTCTACAGTAGTCCATAAGATCGGAAAGCTCTCTGCCTGTCGCACTATAGAGAAGGGCTGCTGCCACACGAATAGGAGCATCCTTGGTATAGTCAATCAGCCTCACACTCTCGCAAGACTGCCCCTTAGGTATCGCCCCAGGCTGCTCCTTCTGAGAGAGGCCGTGAACAACCTTCGGTCCATGCTGCGAGGCAACAAGCCTGATCTCCGCCTGCATCGTCTCATAGAAGCGCGACATCGCCCGGCTGTTAGGGTGGGATGGGTCTGCGCGCCTCACAAATGAGGGCATCACTTTAGAGAGCTCATCGTAGGATTTCCGACCAATCTCTTGAAGCTCAGCAAGATTATGGGCCGTCAACTTCTGGATAAGCGCCTGAAAGAAGCGCCCGTTGCCATAGACTCCCATATTGGTCAGCGTACCCGCTGGCAGCAGGCCCCTTAAAACATCGAGAACGCGCGCCCGCAAGGCTGCCGTATAGGCCGAACGCAAGACCTCCTCGTCCCGAGGAAAGAGCTCTTCCATGATCTGAGTGACCTTTGGAATGAGGAAGCTATAGGTCTCAAAGAGAGAGTTACACGTCTCGACATAGAGGTCGCGATAGGCAGAGGTCATCAGGACCGGCTCGCGATAGAAGAGGTACTCCCCCTTTACTTTCTGATCAAAATAGACGTAGCGTGTCGACTTCTCAAGGGGCGATCCGCCCACGCGAGCATCCTGGATCACCTTGGCTGCAAGCATTGAGATCTGCTCAATAGCCAAATGCGCCCCACCAAGCTCTCCTATCGAATCGTCGCCATACCCATCGAGAATTCGGTCGTAGAAGTTCTGAGCCTTCTTGATCGCGATACTCTGCGCCTCTGCTGCCTCATCCTCCGGCTGGTTTTGACCCCCAACAATGGCATCGAAGGCCGTCTCTTCGTTCAGGATAAACTCTTTAAGAAGCAGTGAGCGCAAGCCCAGCGTCGATCGCGAGTAGCGCGAAAAGAGCGCCCCCTTAATCACCTCGGGGAGGTTTCGTAGAACAAAAACATTACTTGATGTGTCTGTTACAAAGCGCTCGAGAATCCGTTTCTGGCTCTCGCTAAACTCC
>JAKBAF010000011.1 GCA_021809305.1 bacterium | reverse complement strand
CTGTGCAGCTTTGGTTGTGGGCACTCCCGTGCCCACCATTCACACTGTCCAAAAAATCGTTCTAGTTTCCTGTGCCCTTCGCGCTTGCCTTAAGGCCGTTGACATAAGGTGGACCATACGTTTAGACTCTCCCCTTTCACGCACCGGTAGCTCAACTGGATAGAGTACCCGGCTACGAACCGGGCGGTTAGAGGTTCAAGTCCTCTCCGGTGCACTTCCTCTCTCCGTCTTATTCTTTTTTATCCTTTGACCCCTTTCTTCCTCTGGCCTACAATTTGATCAAAAAACTAAGGAAGAATTTATTGGCGGCGCATGATGAGTAGCAAGACGGTCACAGTCGAAACATTTCCCTCAGGCCCCCTCTCAACCAATACTTACCTTCTTTCTACAAAGAGTGGTAAAGGGGCCATTATCGACGCAGCTCCCGGATGTACAGCCGCTGTGCAGAGAGCCGTTGAAGCGAAGGGAGTGGAGGTTGAGGCCATCCTTCTTACACACTCACATTGGGACCACATTGCAGAGACAAGCGAGATCAAGCGCCTCTTCCCAGTCCCAGTCTTTATCCACAGCGAGGATCGCGCTAATCTCGAGTCGCCGGGTTCAGATGGCATTCCCTCTCTGCATCGCACGGCAATTGTCGGCGTTATCCCGGACCGCATTTTAAACGGTGGAGAGCGATTTCCCGTAGGAGATCTACTTGTCGAGGTGATTCACAGCCCCGGCCACAGCCCCGGTCTTGTCTGCTACTACATACGCTCCGAGGGGATTCTCTTTTGCGGTGACCTCTTTTTCCGAGGCTCTATCGGAACACTGGCCCTCCCCACATCTGAGTCAGATCGGATGTGGCCCTCTCTCAAGCGCATTGCTACACTTCCGGCTGAGACCCGTGTCTTCCCGGGCCATGGCAAGGCGACGACAATCGGCGCGGAGGGGTGGCTAGCAAGAGCCAAAGAGCTCTATGGATTTTCTTGAAAATTTCAAATTAGGAAGTAATTATGGGACTACTTGTCGGGCGATCCGCCCCCCACTTTAAGGCAAAAGCGGTTGTTGAAAACAGCATTCTCGATGAGTTCTCGCTTCATCAATTCGAGGGAAAGTACGTTATCCTCTTCTTCTACCCTCTCGACTTTACTTTTGTCTGTCCGACAGAGATGCACGCCTTTCAGGACAACCTCCATGAGTTTCAGGCCCGCGGCTGTTCGGTGATAGGGTGCTCGGTTGATAGCCACTTCTCCCATCTCGCCTGGCTTAAATGCCCGAAGGCTAAGGGCGGGATTGAAGGGATCACCTACCCCATCATCGCAGATCTCAATAAGACCATCGCGCGCGACTACGGCGTTCTTCACGTCGAGGAAGGAGTTGCCTATAGAGGGCTCTTTCTTATCGATAAGGCCGGGGTTGTGCGCCATCAGGTTGTTAACGATTTATCCCTTGGGCGCTCGGTTCCAGAGGCACTTCGCATGCTCGATGCCCTCCAGTTCTTTGAGCTTAATGGCGAGGTCTGCCCGGCGAACTGGCACTCTGGCCAGAGTGCCTTTAAGCCAACCCAAGAGGGGCTAGAGGGCTTCTTTAGCCGAGACTACCCTCCGCCAAAGGTCAAATAGTCATATAAGTCCGACTCAGAGATAAGGAGGAGGCACTGGTCGATGAGACCAAGCCTTGAGCTTGCACCGATGATCTCCTTGCAGCCGACGCCTGGCAAGCAGAGAGCTGCAAGGCGCGAGAGGCCCTGCTGCCGCAGCCTATCGAAGCCGCGCAGGTAGTCATTGGTGCTATATCCCTCCTCTTCGACTCGAATAAAAAAGAGTTGACGGTCAAAGAGAAGAGCTTGGACCGCAAGATAGAGGCCGCGCGAGTCAGCGGGGGGCTGCCCTAGCCGATCAGCTAGCTCTTCGACGCTCCTTAGATAGTAAGGAACCGAGTACTCTCCCTTCTCAGCTTCGCCAAAAAGAGCGACTATCTGCTTCTCCATAGTATCACCCTCCCTTATGTAACTCTTCTTTTTCGAAGAGTGCCATAAAAGCAAATAATAAAATAGACCCATTTCACTTGTTCAAATAAACGACTCCTAGGGGAATTAATTAGCTGCTGAGGCACCGTCTCGCCTTCTTATCCCTTTTTATATGTAATTATAATTTATTCTTAATATTTATTTGTTATAATCAAATTAGGTAAAAAAAACCTGAGATTATAATATGCAAGAGCCGTCACCAATTAATAACTCGAGAAGAGCTTACTGGTTGCCACGCCTGGCGATCATTAGCGGCCTTGCGGCGACCGGGACGACTATTTTTGTGGCCCTAGCCTGGAAACTCAACCTTATCGACTTCTCGCACCTCCTATCACTTATGGATGGTCGTAATGTCGTTCAGCTCGCCATATCCTCTTCACCATTTGTTGGAGGAGTCGCTTATATTGGTATTCGGTATGTATTCAAAGGTAAAGAGAAAGAGCCTGGGCCTCTCTGGGGGCTAGATCTTAAGGAGAGGCGCTCGGATGCCCTTTGTCCGATCTCAATTGCTTATGCAGATGAAGCAAAAACTTTGAGGCAGTCACAAAAAAAACTCGCCAGGGCCATACGAGCCTGTCTTCCCTGTCCAACAGGTGATCCGGGAGACGGGTATGAGCGATCTGTGGCATTTTTGCATGCCGATAAACTTTTGAATTTTTTTCGTCCCTATTTTGAAAGCGATGACGATTTGCCCGGAGTTGTCCAAGAGGTAGGAATAACGACGCAGTCCAGGCATTCCCACGACCAGGAAGGACGTCCTATCGTTCTGCCGGGATGCCCGATCCTTAATGAGCACATCCCCGATATCTATGATAGAATAGATCAGGCCTTTGAGCTGTTAACAGAAGAGAAGCAAAGAAGCCGAATAGAGGCGATTATTGGCGGTACGCCAAGCGGGGGGATCAAATCTGATCGGGATTGGTACATTCTACCTGTCATTACTCCCGCGCCATCTAACGGAGATGAAGGAGCCAAGGATGCCACAATCGAAATGGGCGATCGAAAGAAATCCTTGAGCCTAATTAAGGCGCGTTTAGGTAGGGGAGAGACGGTCAATTTGCTGACTAGTGGAAAAAATACGCTTATTGCGCTCTACCAGCTTCTAGAAGAGATTCGTAAGGATCCGACCCTTCGGGCTAGTGCATGTCAAATTAAGATCGCCAAAAATCCCAAAAGTGGTCAACCCACTATTGTGATCACCTCGGCTCAAGCGCCCGGCTGGCGCACCTACTTCTTATTGCCATAGTGCATCCTGCACCAGTTGCTATCGCGGTAGACAGCCGTCTCACCAAGCTCCGATTCAATCTTAGTTAGCCGGTTGTACTTAGCGATGCGCTCAGAGCGCGAAAGGGAGCCGGTTTTGATCTGCCCTGACCTTGTCGCAACGGCCAGATCTGCAATGAAGGGGTCTGCTGTCTCCCCAGAGCGGTGGGAGATAACGATTGTGTATTGATGCGCTTTGGCCAGCTGAATCGTCTCTAAGGTCTCTGTTAGCGTTCCTATCTGGTTGGGCTTAATTAGAATGGAGTTAGCTACGCGATTCTCAAACCCCATCTTCAGAAACTTGGGGTTGGTTACAAAGATATCATCCCCTACAAGCTGGATCCGCTCTCCTAGCCGCTCTGTAAGAACCTTCCACCCCTCCCAATCCTTCTCATCGAGCCCATCTTCAATACTATCAATTGGGTAGCGATTCACTAGCTCCTCGAGCCGATTCACCATCTCCTCTGATGAGAAGGAGCGAGAGCTCTCCCCTTTGGCACGCCTCTTCTTCTCAAAGTAGCGCCCCTCCTTGGTATCGTAGAAGCTGGAAGCGGCGCAATCGAGGGCAAGGCTTACCTCTTCTCCGGGCTTCCGTCCCGCCTTTTCAATTGCCTCTAGGATAAGATCTAGGGCCTCCTCAGGGGTGGCAAGGTCTGGTGCAAAGCCCCCCTCATCGCCAACCGTTGTTGGAAAGCCTCTCTCCTTGAGCACCTCTTTTAAGGCGTGAAAGATCTCCGCACCCCAGCGGACCGCCTCCTCCATCGTCGAAGCGCCGACGGGCCGTATCATAAACTCCTGAAAGTCAATTGAGTTGCTGGCATGGGCGCCGCCATTGATGATATTCATCATGGGGCAGGGAAGGAGGTTGACAAAGGCGCCGCCAAGGTAGCGGTAGAGGGGGAGGCCAGAGGCTCCCGCCCCTGCACGCGCCACCGCTAGTGATACACCAAGGATGGCGTTGGCCCCAAGATCTGCCTTATTCTCTGTTCCATCGGCCTCAATCATCAGCCGATCGATTCGCTCCTGCTCTGTGACGCGCTCACCAATAAGGAGGTTGTTTAGGCGCGTATTGACATTGTGTACAGCCTTTAGGACCCCCTTCCCGCCATAGCGCTTGCGGTCGCCATCACGAAGCTCAATTGCCTCATACTCCCCTTTCGAGGCGCCAGAAGGAATGGCTGCTACCCCGAGGTGGCCGCTCTCTGTCTCTACGGCGACCTCAATTGTTGGAAAGCCTCGGGAGTCTAGGATCTCGTGGGCTCTGATTCTGGTGATTCGTGCCATCAATCTCTCCGCATTTTTTTCTCGAAAGATGAGTCTCCACGACTTTCTTGTCCAGAGGTAGCTATCTTCGGACGTTATCCACCCGTATCTCCTCTAGCAAGGTGGCGTAGGAGGTGTACCTGTAGGGAGAGAGGCGGCCCTCTTCTAAGGCTGCAATAACAGCGCACTCAGGCTCGCTCAGATGGAGGCAGTTGGGGAAGCGACAGCCCCGGCTTAAGATCGCGATCTCAGTGAAGTAGGTCTTGATCTCCTGCGCAACTAGCTCCCACAGCCCAAGACGCTTAATACCGGGCGTATCGATGCAGGTGCCGCCAAGCTCCAGTGGAATGAGCGTCGCCCGTGTCGTTGTGTGAGTCCCTTTTTTTGTTCTGGCTACAATGTCGCCAATTTTGAGCGAGAGGCCTGTAGCAGCATTGATTAGGGAGGATTTGCCCACACCCGATTGGCCCGCGAAGACGGAGGCCTTGCCTTGCATGGCACTTTTTAAGGCATTAAGGCCAATTGAATTTCTCGTGCTGACAGGAATAACGAGGAGGCCAACTTCTTGGTAGGTGGCAACAATTGCTTGAAAGAGGGAGGCCTCTTGCTCGGTCTCAATGAGATCGACCTTATTGATGATGAGAATCGGTCGCATACGCCCCTTCCTTGCGGCAATGATGTAGCGATCAATGATAGCGGGCTTGAGGGGAGGTGTGTGGCAAGAGGTCGTAATGAGTACCTGGTCGATGTTAGCAGCGATGAGCTGCTCTTTGCGCCGATCCAGGTTATCCGCCCTTGAGAGGAGGCTATAGCGCTCCTTGATCTGATTAATGACGGCCTCTCCAGGAGAGGTGATCTCTAGGGCGACGATGTCGCCAACCGTGACGAGATTCTTAACCCTCTGTCTCTCTTGGAAGAGGGTGCGGCGGAGGACGCAGGAGAGGGCAACGCCTTCGCTCTCGACCGTGATGGCGTGGGTGGCAATTGAGAGGACGCGGCCGAGCCGCTCTTCCCCCCCGGAGGGTCTCTCAGCTGCCTCGCGGGCCCTCATTTGGCGAAGCTGATCCTGGTCAGACCGCTTATATTGCGAGCGGTCTTTGTTGATGAGCCGCTTGCGCTCACGCCTCGACTCCTTTCGGTCGGTCGGGAGAAGCTCTTCTTCAAGCTCTTCTGGGGTGGGGAAGTGCGGAGTGTCCATATCGATTCTAAAACCTCACAAGTCATTTTAGATGAGGGTTTTGTTAGTTGTATAGCCCTGAGTTTGACGAGAAAAGAAATTACTGTTAGGTGTATCGATAGGGTCCACTCTAACCAAGAGTGGTGTCATGGAGGAACAGCATGTATAATTATTTCTGGATCATCGTTGGGGTGATCATCGTGGCATCACTCATTCATATGGGGGTGGCACGAAAGCCTTATAGAAAGGGTCAAGTTCTTGGAATTTGGACTCTCCATCTACTTTTTTGGGGTGCTGGAATTGGAGGAATCTTGGGCTTCCTCTTTCTTGACATTGAGCCAATGGAGAGCCATTTTGCTCACTATCTCCGCTGGCCAACAGCCAACCCCTACCAAGAGTTGCTAGGCATTTCGATGTTAGCTCTTGGCGTCCTTGGCGTTCTCTGCCTCTGGTTCCGCGGCGGCTTCTGGCTCGCAACGGCGATATTCGCCTGGGTCTACGGCTGGGGTCAGCTCATTCTTCTTGCAATGTATGGCGTTAAGACCGATCTGCTTGTTCTCTCAATCATCTATGGCGGTCTCGGACCACTTGTGACGATAATCATGCTTATTGCTCGGCGTGCATGTCTCTCCTGCTGCGAGTTTTGGAGACCAACCTGCTGCTGCTGCACTAAGAAGCTGGATAAGGATCACACCTGCTGCTATGGGAAGAAAGAGCATACATCAGAATTGCCCCGGCGATAGCCACATTAAGCGATTCCACCTCTGCTTTCAGTGGGATGGCGATACGTGATGCGGTGGTGAAGAGGGATGGCGATGGGCCATGCGCTTCGCTGCCGAGCACAAGAAGAAGAGGCCCGCACTCTGTCTCGACGAGGGGCTCTCCCCTCGGATCGGCGATAAGAGGGCGGAGCCTCTGCTTTCTTGCTATCTCCTCGATCTCCTCTTCCCCACCCATTCGGTAAGGAAGCCTAAAGATCGCCCCACGTCCTGCTCGGAGCGCCTTGTCATTGAAGGGATCAGCGCAGCCGGAGGTGAGGTAGAGCCCATCCCACTGGAGCGCCAGTGCTGATCGAATTAACGTTCCGACATTCCCTGGGTCTGAAACCCTATCGAGTACAAGGCAACGCTTTACTCCTTGAAGAGATGAGGGTGGAGGTAGATCGACCTCCAAGCAGATTCCATCGCCTGTGGCATAGCCTGTTATTTTTTGAAGTATAGATGGGGCGACAGAGATGACTTGTCTGCCATGTGCGTAAGGGGGCGCTTGGCGCCCCTCTTCTAAGAGAAGTGAGTGAATTCTTAGGAGTGGCGCAATCTCACTTAAAACCTTAGCTCCTGTGAGAATAAGGCGCCCTCTCTCGCTTCTGTAAGCCTTATTCTCCCGAAGCTTCACTAAATGCTTGACGAGAGGATGGGAGAGGCTGGATATTTTGTTAGCAGGCAACTAGGGAATTCTTAATTTAATTGTTGTTTTAAGTAGAGCTAATCCTAAAGTGGTGGCGGATGGATAAGGGGCGCCTCGCTGCTTTCCATGAATTAAGGGGGGCTATGCATCGCTCGTATCGTGGATCACTTGCGCTCCGGATACTACTGATCACTATCTGTGTCGTGGCCCTTCCCCTGCTAGCTTACTTTCTCTATGCCTACCATCAGGGTTACACAGCCAGGCTAAATGAGATTGTCTTGCGCTTAAGAGCTCTTGGTGAGGGACGCAGCCTTCTCTTAACCGAGATGACCGAGGCCGATCTGCGCCTCATTGCCATTATCGAAGAGCTCACCTCGCAAGAGGGTGCGCAGCCACCACTTGAAAAGGGTCGCACGCGCTCCTTAATTCTGACAAGTGTTGCCAAGGGTGGGGGCTATGCTGCCGCCTATTATATCACCCTCTTTCCCGGAGGTAAGCTTATTGTAACCGCGGCTTCCGACCCGACCCAAGTTGGAACTGACGTTAGTAAAGATCGCTTTACAGAAGAGGTTGTTCGTCTTGGATCCGCTTCTTTTCTCGGTTTTGGCTCGAATACTTTTCAAGAGTCCGGAGATACCTTTGGAAGGTTTTTCTATGTCGCAGCGCTTGTCCCTGGCATGGATCAAGACCCGCCCGGCATCATTACACTAGCTAGAGGTGTAGATGATCTAATTGCCGATCTGCTTAGCTCAGAAGAGAGCACCTACACCGTCACCTTCTCCCTCCTGCGAGGCGATGGCATCATCTTTGCAAGCGGCAATCCCAGCTTGACCTTACAGGCGCCAAGTTCCCTTAGGCAAAAAAGGGCAGTGGCAAAAAAAGGAGGCAGAGCGATCTATGAGCCCCTCTTCTTGGGTATTGACGGCGTAGAATCCATTGGCCTCGAGATACCGGTCAGGGGGACAAGGTTCTCCCTTCTTATTACCGCTCCTGAGAGTGAGGTCTTTGGGGTAGAGAGGCGGCAGCTCTACCAGGTAGTTGGCTTTTTTCTTTTACTATTCGTTGTTGGAGTGGTTATTGCACTCTGGATTACTCAGCGCATGTCGCGGCCCCTAACGAGTCTCATTGGGGCAATGAGGCGGGTGAGCGATGGCGATCTGACCGCTAAGGCAGAGAGCTATCCGATGGGTTTTGAGATCAATATGATTGGAAATATCTTTAACACAACAATTGAGTCGCTTCGTGATCAGATGTCTCGAGCTGAAGTGGAGAGGGTCCAGAGGGAGACACTCGGCCAGGAGTTTAAGATCGGCCGTGAGATCCAGATGAGCATTCTGCCACATAAGATGCCAGCCTTTCCCGGTATTGAAGTGGCAGCTCGCTACATTCCGGCCAAACAGGTAGGAGGGGATTTCTACGATGTCTTTGTGAAGGAGAGAATCAGGGGTGATGGCAACGACCTTGTTCTCACTGTAGCTGACGCATCGGGCAAGGGAATATCTGCCTGCCTCTACTCTTTAGGCCTTAGAAGTATCCTCCGCAGCTACTGTGGCGCAAGTGACAAAATCAGCAAGATCATCGAGAAGACAAACAACCTCTTTTGTGAAGATACGGGTATGAGCGGGATGTTTGTAACGGCCCTGACAGCTCTCTTTCACCCCGAGACGCGCACGCTCTCATACACGGCCTGCGGCCACACCCCTGGGTTTGTGCGCCGCAAAAATGGCTCTCTTGAGGTTTTGACAAGCCGCCAGCTGGCTATGGGCGTTATCCTGTTCAAGGATGTAGAGGAGGAGACCATTCAGCTCGAGGTGGGCGATCTCATCATTCTCTACACAGACGGCATTACAGAGACCCATAATGATAGAAATGAGCTCTTCGGTGAGACTCGGCTGCTCGGCTACATTCGGGCCGCAGCTGAGGGGAGCGTCGATGCTATGGCTGATGGACTCTTAGAGCGCGTCAGCGACTTTCGTGGCCAGACTGCCCAGTATGACGATATCACCCTTCTTGTGGCGAGGGTGTTATAGAGGGTTAATGGGGAGGCGATCCTTGAGCTTCAAAAGGACCTCTTCTGGAGAGCGGAGGTCCTCAATAATTGCGATCCTCTCGGCAAGCCGCAGAAGCTCACCCATCTCAATACCTGGCCGTATTCCGTGGCGCATCAGGTGGGCGGAGGTTAGCAGGGGGGCATCAGCGCGCAACCTATCGATGTGGTTCTTAAGGCGCGCTTTTCTTGCCAAATCAGCATTCACAGTGATTGTTCGTGCAGGCTCAGCAATTGTGGCAAACGAGGCGAGTGTTACCTCATCTGATCCGAGCTCAGCATAGAAATGGGCCCATTCGACAAGGTCGCTCCCCTCCCGCAATAGCTCCTCGAGCTCTCCTTGCAGAAGGATGAGTCTTAGATCGGCGCGTGCTAGTTTAAGGCGCCTCGCCATCCCAATGCGATGTGCGACCGGTTGATCTCGCAGGAGGGTTGCTACTTTTAAGACAAGTGGAATGGAGGGGCCCATCTCTCGTATGGGCTGGGTGAGCTCTCTTATCTCTACCCCTCCCTTTATCTCCGGCAAAATCTCGGAGAGGAGAGCAAGGGCCTCCATCTCGAGCAGAAAATCAGCAAAGTGTGGGTGGGGGGCAATCTTTGAGAACTCTTGCCAGATTCTCTCCACAGCAACTGCTGGGAAGAGGGTGTGGGCGTGATGGAGTATGGCCTGGCGCGTCGTCTCTTCAATTGGAAAGCCAAAACGCGTTCCGAAGCGCACTGCTCGTACCATTCTGAGCCGATCCTCTAGAAAGCGTTGGTTAGGATCGCCAATTGCTCTCACAAGGCCTCGCGCTAGATCCTCCCTTCCGCCAACAAAGTCGTAGATCTTATCGGTTAGGGGGTCGTAGAACATGCCGTTAATTGTGAAGTCGCGCCGTTTAGCATCCTCCTGAGGAGAGGAGTAGGCGACAGAGTGGGGGCGGCGGCCATCTGATTCCGGTGCATCGTTTCGAAAGGTTGTCACCTCAAATGGCGTCCCCTCCCATACAACGACAACTGATCCAAAAGAGAGCCCCAAGGGCACCGTCTTCGGAAAGAGGTGCATCACCTCCTCGGGAGTGGCACTTGTTGCAATGTCGACATCGATCCCCGGATGGCCGAGGAGCATATCCCTTACCCAGCCGCCGGCAAAGTAGGCGATGTGGCCAGCTTTTGCCAGCACCTCTACAACGGCTCTTCCCGAGATCTCAACTAAGCGCTCAGACATGATTTCTATCTTGGCTGCAGGGAAGTGCCGCAGCGACATCCGGCACCCCACGTCGGGGGTGCAAATGTTTATCGCATATACCCCGGGTTACGCTTCGCTCACCCGGGGCTAAGGTCCGATACACCCTTTGGGTGTA
>JAKBAF010000010.1 GCA_021809305.1 bacterium | reverse complement strand
TCATAAGGTGAGACGCCACAGGTGAAGATAACAGGGAAGATAACAAGGGCTGCGAGCAGGGAGACAACGACATCAGCAACCCCGACGATGGCAGAGATCTTTGGAATATCCTCTGACTTTTGCATGTAGCTGCCGTAGGTGAGCATCACCCCCTGGCCAAGGCTGAGGGTAAAGAAGGCAAGACCTAAAGCCTCTAGTATACCCGATGGCCGCAGCTTTGAGGCATCAAAGGAGAGGACAAAGCGAAAAGCTTCGGGAAAGCCACTTAGGGTAAGACTATAGGCGAAGAGCGCAACGAGTATGACAAGGAGGCTTATTGTCATGACCCGACTCCAGTACTCGATCCCTTTGCGAATACCTTGATAGACCATACCGACAATGATCAGGGTGAAGAGGAATTGAAAGAGAAGGCAGATATCACCCGACGAGTGGAGAATATCAAAGACCTGGCGGATCTCATCTGTTGTTCGCTCCCTATAGAACTGCTGAAGGGAGAGGAGAACGTAGCTGAGGCCCCAGCCTCCAACTACATTGTAGTAGGAGAGTATGAGAAGTGGCGAGGCAACAGAGAGCCAGCCCACCATCTTCCAGTTGCGTGAACCGTGGGCCAAGGTAGCAAAGATCCCGACAGCCCCTCTTTGGGCACGCCTGCCAAGGATCAGCTCGCCCACAAGAACGGGGATACCAATGAAGATTGTGCAGATGAGATAGACGAGGACAAAGAGTCCGCCGCCATTCTCCCCGGTGACATAGGGGAACTGCCAGAGGGTTCCAATGCCCACAGCTGAGCCGATTGCGGCCATGAGGAAGCCGAGCCGGGATGCCCAATGCTCTCTTTGATGCTTCATCGTTGATCCTAACTGTTGATCGAGGAGGGAGTAATTTTAATGTCCCCCACTATTCCCAATATTCCAAGAAAGGGACGAAAAAAAGGTCCCGTGAACTGTATAGTATGTTGGTGAGATCGCGGGTGAGTTCATTAGAGCTTAGTTGCTTGACAGATAGGCTGCAATCAAAATATGGGAGAGTGGGATGTCCAAGAGACTGGGCTGGTACAAAGAGGGGCTCTGCTTTGAGTGCACAGGATGTGGGAGGTGCTGCAGCGGAGGCCCCGGCTATGTCTGGGTGAGCGATGCGGAGATTGAGGCGATTGCGCGCCACTTAAAGATCACCGATGAGGAGTGCCGACGCCGCTACACACGCTTTTGCAAGGGAAGGATCTCTCTTAAGGAGAATCTACCGAGCTATGACTGCGTCTTTCTCAAGGGGAAGCTCTGCTCGATCTATGAAGCAAGGCCGACGCAATGCCGCACCTTTCCCTTTTGGCCTCAAAATTTAGAATCGCGCGAGACATGGGCAGAGGCAGCGTTAAGCTGCGAGGGGATCAACAAAGAGGCGCGGCTTGTCCCCATAAGCGAGATCGCGATTCAATTAGCAAAGCAGGAAGAGGCAGATGAGGGACAATAGTGAAGCACTTAAGGGGCTAGACCCAGCTGTTTATGGTGAGGCCCTCCGGTGGCTTGAGGGCGACTATGACTTAGCGACAAAGGAGGAGGTGCGACGGCTCCTCCAAGAGGATCCAAAGGAGCTGACAGACGCCTTCTACACCCACCTCTCCTTTGGAACAGCGGGCCTCCGAGGGCTGATGGGGGTCGGGATAAACCGCGTTAACTGCTACACCATTCGGGCTGCGACCCAAGGACTTGCCAACTACCTCAAAGAACTCTATCTCAACCGCAAGGGGCTAAAGGTTCTCATTGGCTATGACTGCCGCAACGGCTCGCGCCAATTTGCCGAAGAGACGGCTAAGGTCTTGATTGCAAATGAGATCGACGTGCTGATCTTTTCCGAGATAAGGCCGGTCCCTATTGTCTCTTTTGGCTGCCGCTATAAGATGTGCCAAGCAGCTGTCATGATTACAGCCTCCCACAACCCTGCTAAGTACAATGGCTACAAGGTCTACTGGAGCGATGGGGGGCAGGTTCTACCACCCCATGATCGCGGAATCATTTTAGAGGTGGAGAAGGTGCGAGAGCCAAAGGATGTGCGATGTGGCTCGCTCCACGATTCTCACATCAGCTGGATTGAGACAGAGATCGATGATGCCTATCTCAAAGCGACCGGCTCGCTTGCGCGCTACAAAAAGGAGAATCAAGAGCACGGCCACGAGCTTAAGATCATCTATACAAGCCTCCATGGGGCGGGCGTGACAATGGTGCCAAAGTCACTGCGAGCATGGGGGTTTACATCGCTAATTGAAATTGAGAGCCAGTCAAAACCTGATGGCGACTTCCCGACGGTTAGGTCCCCTAATCCAGAAGAGCATGAGGCACTTGAGATTGGGCTCGATCGGCTACAAGAAGAGGGCGGCGATCTCCTGCTGGCGACCGATCCCGACACCGACCGCGTCGGCGCTGCAACCCTTCATAATGGAGCGCCCTATATCTTTAACGGCAACGAGATTGCCGTTCTCTCTCTTGCCCATCTCCTGCAAGCTCCTCCTCTTAAAGAGATGAATTCAAGACAGGAGGTGGCTGTAAAGACAATTGTTACAACCGAGCTCTTTAAGGTCATTGCCGACGAGTATGGCTGCGAGTGCCGGAGTGTGCTGACCGGCTTTAAGTACATTGGCCAGTTGATTGAAGAGTGGGAGAATAGGCGCGATGGGCTGGCCTTTATCTTCGGTGCCGAGGAGTCGTACGGCTACTTAATGGGAACCCACGTCAGAGATAAGGATGGCATTATCGCCTGCAATCTCCTGGCAGAAGCGGCGCTCCACGCCAAACTTGCCGGCAAAAACCTCGTGACCAGGTTGGAAGAGCTCTATCTACAGTTTGGCCTCTTTCGCGACCGCCTTCTCTCCCTCACCTATCCTGGCAAGGAAGGAGCCGAGAAGATTCGTACAATGATGGCCTCGCTCCGAGCTCACCCCCCAGAAACAATTGGCGATCATCAGATAATTGCTGTCGAGGATTACAAAAGCGGTCTCCGCTTGGACCTTCCTGGGGGCAAGACCACACCTCTTACGCTCCCCACCTCTGATGTCCTTATCTTCTGGTTGGATGAGGGCAGTAAGGTAACCATCCGCCCCTCGGGAACGGAACCTAAGGTAAAAATTTATATTGGCGTTAAGGGAGAGAAGAGCGACGCCTCAATCCAGGAGCAGATCAAAGAGTGCGATCAGAAGGGTGAGCGGCTGGCCAAAGCAATACAAGCATTTCTTTGATATATTAGGTTGATTTTTATTTCACAACTCTCTCTTCTCTCTTTACTTTTTTTTAACAAAGTGGCACTATAGAATGCAAAAATAAGCAAACTATGAGTCTGCCAGATGAGTGATACTGTTAAGTTACCCCCTATTGCAATTCCCCTTGCTAATCCGTTTCACTCCGAAGTGACAGCAAAGCTCTGTGAGTATGTTGATCTTAGAGATCAGATGGCCCGCACCGGAGAAAAACTCGATCAAACTTGGAAAAAATGGGCCGATGCGAGTGCTCTTGCACCCATCATGGCAGTCGAGAGTGGCGCTAAAGCTATCCCCATGCTCGACTATAAGGATTTTGACAAACTCTTCTTAAGCGATGGGCTCCCAAAAGCCCACGAAAGAGTGACGAAGCGTGAGAGAGATGCAAAGCGATGGTCCTATATCACAACAGGGGTGCGCTACTCCATCGTCTCAACACTCCTTGGCTCCCTCTTGCTCGGCCATCTCTGCAAGATTGAAGTGCCACTCATTGGCAGCACACTAAGTATCGGCAAAATTGGCCTCCTTGTTGGTGTAACCCTCCCCTTCTCTCTTCTTCCTGGTATCGGTGTTTTGGCCTTCTCCTTATTCAGCCGTCGTCTCTCTTCTATCAGCCAACTCGTAACCGCGGGTTTTGGAGGCTTCTTTGTCGGCGTTTTTGTCATTTGGATCCCCCAATCAACCGGGCGAAAGCTTGCCAAAGACGGACTCACGGAAGATCGCCGTTTGCCGCTATTTACGAAAAAATTGCAATATGCAAAGGAGGAGCTGGCTAAAGACTATTTAAGGCTGCTTAATGGAGGTCTCTCTGATGGCACCAAAAAGCAGCGATTGAATGAACTTCTCAATTACTGCGTAAAAATTCTTGACTGCGGAGAGAAGCCTGACAGTGAACTTACGCCACCGGAGTTGGAAAAAAAGAAGCGTGCAAATGCGCTTTTTGAGTATGGACTTGAAGACTTTGTGCGAGTGATGGAGTTGGAGGCGGGAACACAAGGTCGTAAGACAAACAAGGTGAGAGCTCTTCTTGAGAAATCCCGTGAAATTTTGAGTTCAGGCGAATCAAAGGAGATTAAAAAGAAGAGACTGCAGTCCCTCTACGACAGTACAGCTGAGCTAATCAAAGGCGCCATGCCAAAGCAGAACCTACCTAATTTCTTAAGAGCCCTCCATGATCAGGCAGAGAAGCTCTTAAGAGGGCGAGATGCCTTAGCTGAGGTCTATGGCTTTCCAATCGAGACCTTTGACAAGGAGATGGTGCCACTCTGCATGCGCATCGATCGATTGCATAAAAACCTACACAGTAAAGAGTTCGCGAGCCACGGGCAGGACTTGAAGAGAGAACGCGAGAGCTTTCAAGCACAGTTTAGAGCTCAGGATGGGCTCATCGGCCCCTCCGATCCAAGATTGGGCGATCGAGCTCTCACAGTCGATAAGCAAATCGAAAGATTGAAGGTATTGCAAAAATCATTGCTACGCAGCAATGCAGACCCTATAAAAGTAGAGAAGGTTGGGCAGACACTTAGTCAGCTGACAGCTCTAAAAAAAGAACACGAGCGCCTAATAGCCGAGCTGGGTAGCTTGGGCTCTCGGATAGCGGATCAGAACATTCTTTTGAAAAAGGATGAGCAAGGTCTGCAAGATGCTCTCTCTCTATTGGAGTCCAAGTTATCTGATGCTAGCGCGCTACCTCAACACATTGAAAATGGCAACAAGCTTAAGGCACAGCTCGAAGAGGTGGGTCAGAGTCTCTCCAAGTCGCTTCCAAGCGACGCTCCACTCTTCCAGCTGGAAGAGTCCCTTAAGTGGCTGGCACAACTCAAGTCTGAGCTTGGAGAGGGAGATCAGAAAGAAAAAGCAGTAAAACTCTACGATAAAATCGTCGCGTGTGGTTTAGCTATTAAAGCATTTAAAGATGCGGAAGAGGAAGCAAAGCGGGGCATCACCCGGCCAGAGGTGGCCTCTGCGCTACTCGCTGCGAGAGGAGAGCGTAAGAAGGAATTGGTACAGATACTAAGAGAAGCTCTACTACTTACAAAAGATCTCTCATCGTGGTTCTCTAACTGCCAATTGGCAATCACTCCTCTTCCTCTACCTGCAGGGGCTAATGAACGGCTAGCGCCAGGAGCCACAACCGATCAAAGTTATTTTATGGGGCTATTTAATAGGCTAGAAGAGAAGTATAGCGACCTCCAAGGCGATCTCTCTAATGCAAAAGCGATTGGAGATCTCTTGCGCGAGCTAGCAAAGACAGCAGAGCTGCTCCTCCCCTTTGAGACGCTTGAGAATGCAGCCGGAATTAGGGGGCCTATTATGAAGTGGCTGACAGAGCATGAGAAGGTAGAAAAGGAGTATACAGAGCTCAGCTGTCATGGGGAGGAGGCCTTGTTACGGGTCTCCATCAATCCTGATCGCCTTGAAGATGCCTATGTTTTAGCTACCCACCACATCTCTCAGAAGGGCAAGGGGTGGGAAGAGATGCGCAAATTGGTTGAGGATCTCCCTAACGGCCTTGTCGATTTTAATGTATTTTGCACCGCTGTCTTTGAGAGAGTTGGCTTTAGCCAAGAAGAGAGAGAGAGGGGCGTACTTGAGCCACTTTGGAGCTACGAGCGTTCAAGCCGCACACTGGGAGGGCTTGAGAGGGATGCGTTTGGGGTCATTGATTACATTCGCTACTCAAGACTAACCCATCCCAAAGTGGGAAGGGATACAGGCAAGGAAAAGGCGTAGCAAAGAGAGTTAAGCCTCCTCTCCAGAACGAGAGGGAGGGGGCGATCTCCTATCCGCTTCCATTCCAGATTCCGCCCTGCCACCACGGGGGCCTCCTCGCCTCGGAGGCCTTCTTGCGCCGCCACTCTCTCCTTGCTGCGCAGAGCCCTGCCGTGCAGAGGGCCGTCGTTGCAGGCCTGCCTCTTCAGGTGGTGGGCCGATCCATTCGATATCACGGCCTATCTTCTTGAGAATACGCCCTAGAACATCAAGATCACGCTCTGTGACAAGAGAGATCGCCACCCCCTCTCGGCCCGAGCGCCCAGTGCGGCCTGCGCGGTGGACGTAGATATCCTCATCCTGTGAGAGCTGGTAGTTGAAGATATGGCTTAAATGGGAGAAGTCGAGTCCACGCGCCGCAACATCTGTTGCAACAAGGTGGCGAATCTTACCCTGGCGAAACTTGCTCGTGATAATCGTTCGAATCTCTTGGCTTAAACCCCCATGAAGAAAATCAACATCACGCACCTCGGCACGCAAGCCTCGGCAGACATCTTCTACCTGGTGGCGCGACTGGCAGAAGACAATGCTCTGTTTTGGCTGTCGCTCTTGCAGGAGAGCGATCAGCCGCGCCGTCCGCTCTCTACCTTTTGGGCACGAGACAAAGAGGTGTTCAATCTTCTCAGGACCTGAAACTAGACGATTGAGGGCGATCTCAACAGGCTCCCTCATATGAGATCTAGCCACCTCCCGCACCTTGGGTGGCATCGTCGCCGAAAAGAGGAGGGTCTGATGTGCATGGACAAGACATTGAATCACAAAGAGGATGTCGTCGTAGAAGCCCATGCTAAACATCTCATCGGCCTCATCCAGAATGAGGGTCTCGACGTTTGTTAGATCGATTGTCCGAGAGTAGATGAGATCGATAAGCCTTCCAGGAGTTGCAATAAGAACGTGCACCCCTCCCTTAAGCTTGGCTATCTGAAGCCCATAGTCCTCACCTCCAAAAAGGGCATACGCCTTAACCCCTTTTTCACGGCCGATCTTCTGGGTCTCTGTGGCATATTGCAAAGCAAGCTCGCGCGTTGGCACCACGATAAGCACCTGGATACCATGCGCCTCAACATTAACGCGGTGGCAGATTGGAATCGCGCAGGCCGCCGTCTTGCCAGACCCGGTCTCTGCAAGCCCTATTACATCCTTGCCTTCGAGGACAGGAGGAAGAGTTGCGGCTTGGATGGGAGTTGGAGCGTCATAGCCCATCCTCTCAAGCGAGGCGAGAATTTTAGGATCTAAAGCGTAATCGGCAAAACGTGGAGTGGGTGTCATGTGGCTTTTAACATTTTTGTAAAATATTTAATTTCTATCGCTGATAGCGGCCTTTTATTCTAGCAGCAAGCAACTTTCTCACCCAGCTATCTGGAAGAAAGTTAGCAAGCCGGGCACCTATGCGGTAGGGCCAGTTGAAGATGCGCAGTGGCTCTCTGCGCCTAATTTGCGCCCAGACCTCCTCTGCTGCAAATGATGCCTCCATCCCAAATCTTCTCTTTCGAGGCAATCCCGTTCCTGCTGCTCGCGCTTGAAACCCTGTCCTTACATGCCCCGGGCAGGCAACAAGAACCCTAACTCCCCTTTCCTTAAGCTCCATATCTAGCCCTAATGAGAAGCTATTTACAAAACTCTTTGACGCAGCGTAGGTAGCAAACCCTGGAAAGGGAAAGAGCGCGGCAGCAGAGGAGATATTCATGACAACACCACGGCGCCCTCTCTCCACCCACGCCTTCGTCAGCTCTAGGGTAATCTCCGCAAGCGCTGCAATATTGACCTCAACCATCCCCATCACCTCTGCCACCTCGTGCTGCCACGCCGGTCCATAGAGGCCAAAACCGGCGCAGTTGATGACAAGATCAGGCTCGCGCTCTAAAGCGCATTTGATAAGCGATCGGCGATCACCGGGCTTTGCAAGATCTCCTGGCAGTAGTGTGACAGGAACCCTTAAGGCCAAAGCGACCTCTTCTAAGCGAGCATTATTGCGACCAGAGAGCATGAGAGAGATTCCCTCTGCCGCTAACCGCTTGGCAAGTGACTCTCCAATACCGGAGCTTGCCCCGGTGATCCATGCCAGGTCAAAGGCCATCAACCATATTCCGGTGGAAGATGGGGCTCTGAATTAAGAGGAGCATCTCCTGAAACAGGAGGGGGCGAGAGAGGTCTTTGGGTCGGGTACTTGATCCGCGTATGGCCAGCGATGGTCAGCGACTTAATAAGCGATCTCTTTACAATCCCAAGCTCTTTAAATGTAAGCTCGCTCTCAGCGAACTGGCCGTCCTCTGCCTTGAGATTTACAAGCCGCTCAACAAGCGCTGCCACATGCGCCTCGGTAAACTCATCAAGTGATCGCGAAGCGGCCTCCACCGTGTCGGCAATCATAATAATGACCGACTCCTTCTTTCTTGGCTTTGGGCCACCATAGCGAAAGTCGCGCTCGTTCACCACCCCACCCTCCTTCCCAATCATCATCACCTGCTTGTGATAGAAGAAGTAGACAAGCGTTGTGCCATGATGCTCTTTAATAATATCAATGATGGGCTCTGGAATCCCATGCTTGCGGGCAATGGCCACCCCTTCACTTACATGGGCCATCACCGCCCGAGCCGATTCAAGTGGCGTTAGGAGCTGGTGGACATCGACACCGGGCTGTTGATTTTCTGTAAAATACTGGGGGTTGATGAGCTTACCAACGTCGTGATAGAGGGTTGCCGCCCGGCAAAAGAGGCCATTGGCGCCGATGGCAAGCGCTGCAGCCTCTGCTAAGTTGCCCACAACAATAGAATGCTGGTAGGTGCCTGGCGCCTCTATGCTAAGGCGCCTTAGCAGGGGATGGGTGGGATCCATAAACTCCATCAGCGTGACATCTGTGATAATGACGAAACTGGATTCAAGAAGGGGCAAGAGCCCAACAACAAGAATGGCTGTCACTAGCATGAAGAGGAAGGTGCTCACAAGATCGCTAACAAAAGAGAGGCTAAATAACGAATTTCCGTAGAGATGGAAGGCAAGAACAACGATCGCACACGTTAAGTAAGCCTTAGCACAGACGATAAAGACCTCTTTTCGCCGCCTGAGATTGCGTGTGCTAAAGACAGCAACAAGGGCTGCTAAGAGATTGATTACAAGAAAGGAGGACTCGTTAACAGCAAGCGAGATCGTAAGAATAACCGTAAGAAGTGCGGATAGGAAGATCGCCAGTCTCACATTAAGAAGACTGCAAACTAAAATAGCCGCAAAGGGTGTAAAGAGAGGAAAGGCGACAACCTCTATCAAATTGGCACGACTTGAAAGTAGGAGATACTCGGTCGCCTTTGCAAGGCCCATTGTCAGTAGGAGAATTACCGTTAAAAGAAAGAGCCTTCGGTTGGAGAGAAAGATCACGCGATGGCTGTGTCTCAAGTAGACGATAAGAACCGTTAGAAAGAGCGAGGCAATAAGAAAGCTTCCAAGAAACGTCTTTGCATTAAAGAGATGCCGGTCAGCAGCCACCGCTCGATTCAAAGCTTGGAGACTCTCTATCTGGTGCGCTGTAACAAGGTCTCCTTTGCCAATGATTCGACTGCCCGCCGTGACATAGGCGATTGTCGGTGGAATGGCTGCCATAACCGACTGTTGCAGCTTATCAGCTAATAGGGGGTCCTCATCGAGAATCCAGTGCGTTGCGGTGAAGGAATCTGTGATATGGCGCGCCTCCATTGGATCTAATGAAAGCTCCCCAAAGGCTTGCGACTCTACCGGCCGCCAGACGCTCTGAGGAAGGATTTGTGGCTCTTTTGGGTTAATTAGGCTCCACGAAAAGGTAAGAGGGCTACCTAGATGCTCCGCCTCCAAAGCCTTATACGTCCGCGGATCGGTGAACCTAAGGCTGGCAAGCAACAGGCCAAATTGAGCGATACCGCTCTTAATAACGCTGCTATCCCTAGAGCTCTCGCTTCCTTCCTTGAGCAAGACACCCTCAATCTCTGGGATCTCTTCGTCAATCTGCTGAGGGCTGATCCGATAGATCTTCCCAAGATCGCGTATAGCTGTCTGACGCTCAACTTGAGTGGCCTGCTCGTCAGTAAAGGTGTAGTCGCGATTCGCAATGATGTAGCGAGTGGCAAGAGATCCTAGCTCAAGCCTCTCTTGGCGAACCTCTTGAAAGTGGATAACCGCCCAGATTCCCAGCCCGAGAAGGATTAGAATCAAGATGCGGATTGTAGAACTTTTATCAAAGAAGCCCTGCTGGCCATCTGGGTACTCTTGGCTCAGCTCGAGGGCCTCCTCCTTAGGGGGATTGTCCATATCCGATTACTTATAGCATAAAGAGTGAAATTTTCGACCATTTTCACACTTTAGCGGATGCACTTGAAATTTGTACGCTGGGCAACGAGCCATATTGACTTCTATCGTCGCTACCGCGACTTCGGTTCTGGGGCGCACATGACCCCGCGTTCCGCGCTCAGGCCCACCGGCCCTTCCGCTACACACAGGACTACTCACCAATGCCGTCAACTTAAAGAAAATTGTATTGTTTTTGCAAAA
>JAKBAF010000009.1 GCA_021809305.1 bacterium | reverse complement strand
AACACGCTGAGTATAAGCTCGCAACGCTTAAGCCTATCGCGCCCTTCCTTGCGAGCAAGGAGGGGCGCCTCTTCGCCTCCCTCCTCCTTGCCCTCTCAGACACCCCACGCCACCTCTCGATCCACGTAGGCGGTATGCTCATCGCCTCTAAGCCTCTATCGCGGCTTGTTCCACTCGAGCCCGCCCGTATGGCCGGCCGCGTCGTCTGCCAGTGGGACAAGGATATGGTCGATGATGCCGGACTTATCAAAGTCGATATCCTAAGCCTCGGGATGCTAGCACTCCTCTCCGAGGCTACAGCCCTTGCAGGCTCCCTCGAGAACCTCACCTATGATGATCCCGCTGTCTATCAGATGATCTCCGAGGGCGATACGATCGGCATCTTCCAGGTCGAATCACGCGCCCAGATGCAGAGCCTCCCAAGGACGCGCCCACAAAACCTCTCGGAGCTAGCCGTCCAGGTTGCGATCATTCGCCCTGGCCCCCTGCAGGGTAAGATGGTTTCTCCCTACATCCGTCGCAAGCAAGGCAAGGAGCCCGTTGCCTATCCCCACCCCTGCCTAGAGCCCATTCTGAAAGAGACGCTCGGCGTTATTCTCTTCCAGGAGCAAGTTCTCCAAGCAGCTGTTGCTATGGCTGCCTTTACCCCCGCCCAAGCCGATGCACTCCGCCGCGCGATGAGTCGCAAGCGCTCAGTTGATGAGATGGAACACTTGCGCAAGGAGTTTCTAACTGGTGCTCGCAAGCAGGGCATACCTGATAGCGCCGCTCAGGATACCTTCAGCGCCCTTCAAGGCTTTGCCCTTTATGGCTTTTGCAAGTCCCACGCCCTCTCCTTCGCCTCCATTGCCTACAAATCGGCCTATCTTAAGCTCTACTACCCCGCTCTCTTCACAGCAGCCCTTCTTAACAACCAGCCCATGGGCTTCTATCCAATTGAGGTGGTGATCGAAGATGCATTACGCCGCGGCGTCTCCCTCCTCCCTGTCGATATCAATACGAGCTCCCTCTACTCCACACTCGAGGGCTCCTCCGTTCGTCTTGGCCTTGTTACGGTCAAGGGAGTCAAAGACATTGCAGCTCTCCTTCCCCATCGACCCTTTCACTCCCTCTCCGATCTTCTCAAGCGGGCCCCTCTCGATGATCGCTCCCTAGAGGCACTCATCATCGCTGGCGCCCTCGACACTCTCCAACCCTCCCGCAGATCCTCCCTCTGGCACCTCTTTGCGAGGCCCCGCCAAAAGCCTCTCCTCCCCAAAAAAGAGGCTCCCCCTCTTCTCCATCAAAGCGATTGGCGCAAGGTGGTCGATGAGATGAGCACCATGGGACTCTCCACAACAGCCCACCCTCTTGCACTCCTGCGCCACGGGCTCACCCAAGAGGGTTTTACCCCTTCAATCGACCTTCTCGCCCTCCCTAACCACGCCCGTGTCAAGGTCGCAGGTCTCCTTATCTGTCGACAACGCCCTCCCACTGCCAAGGGATTTGCCTTCCTTACCCTCGAAGATGAGGGGGGTCTCATGAACGTCATCCTCACACCACCCATCTACGAGGCGTATCGTATCCCCCTCAAAACCTCTCCCATCCTTGCCGTCTATGCCAAGAAGCAGGCGCAAGATGGCCTTCTCAACCTCCTTGCCTACCACATCTGCCCTGTCAATGTCGTGTAGTAAGTTAAACAGCGTATAAAATAGGCGCTTTTGGGGGACTTTGCCCCCAAACCCCCACCAGAGGGCTTTCGCCCTCTGGACACCCTTTTCTTGTGTTTAGCTAAGAGTTTAGTTTGCAAAGGCTTCCTTCTCGAAAAGATCAGTCTTTTCGAGAAGGTGGGTGTGAGTTGCATTGCAATAAAAAAAAGTTTAGCTTGCGCAAGCAGTGGGGAGGTTAGCGATGTCGCTTGAATGGGCTTTTGCGGGGGTTGTTGCAGTGGCACTACTGGCCTACCTGGTCTACGCCCTCCTCTATCCGGAGAGGTTTTGATGGGAGTATGGGGTCTTATCGAAATTGCCGCCTTTGCGGCGCTCTTGATCGGGCTGACCCCAGTTGTGGGAAGGTATGTGGTCGCAGTTTTTACAGGGGAGGGCAATTTTTTGCGGCCGGCTCTGGGATGGCTTGAGCGGGGGAGCTACTGGCTTGCTGGTATTGATCCTAAAGAGGAGATGACGTGGGGGCAGTATACAAAGGCACTTTTGCTCTTCAATCTACTGGGTATTGTTGTCCTTCTCGCCCTCCAGATGGGGCAGCATTTCCTGCCACTTAATCCGCAGGGCCTGCCTGCCGTTGGCTTTGCTGTAGCTCTGAATACGGCTGTCAGCTTTGTCACCAATACCAACTGGCAAGTCTACGCTGGCGAGACGACGATGAGCCATGGGACCCAGATGGTGGGACTTACCGCTCAAAACTTCTTAAGCGGGGCCACAGGCGCTGGCGCCGCCCTTGTTTTGGCACGGGGGATAAGCCTTAAGACGGCAGTTAAGATTGGCAATTTCTGGGTCGATCTGGTGAGGGGAGTGGTCTATCTCTTTCTCCCGTTATCCCTTGTCATGGCCCTCTTTCTTGTGTGGCAGGGGGTACCGCAGACCTTGAAGGGGAGTGTTGAGATCACCACACTCGAGGGGCGACAAGAGCGTATTCCGCTCGGGCCAGTTGCAAGCCAGGTGGCTATCAAGCAGTTAGGGACAAACGGAGGCGGCTTCTTTAATGCCAATAGTGCCCATCCCTTTGAGAATCCGACACCAATAACGAATTTTGTAGAATTGCTTGCTATTACATTGCTTCCTGCGGGTTTTGTCTACGCCTATGGGCTCATGATTGGCTCAAAGAGGCATGGATGGCTCCTCTTTTGGGTGATCTTTGCCCTTTGGCTAGCCGGGCTTGTGGTATCCATTACCGCAGAGAGCATGGGCGACCCTTTCCTGGAGAGCGCGACCTTCTGGGAAGGGAAGGAGAGCCGTATTGGGGCTGCAGGCAGCCTTGCCTGGGCAACTAGCACAACGGCTACCGCGAATGGATCGGTAAACGCGATGCTCTCCAGCTTATCCCCATTAGCTGGCGGGGTGGCTCTCTTTAACATCATGTTAGGTGAGCTTCTCTTTGGAGGTATAGGGGTTGGCTTATCGAGCCTGCTGATGTTTGTCCTTGTAACGGTCTTTCTCTCAGGTCTAATGGTTGGAAGAACGCCTGAGTACAGAGGCAAAAAGATTGAGAAGAGGGAGGTTCAGTGGGCTACCTTGGCCATACTAGGCCCTGCCCTTCTCATACTGCTTGGATCGAGCATTTCAACACTCATTCCTGAAGGCTTAAAAGGACTCTCAAGCCCCCCTCCCCATGGTTTGACCGAGCTTCTCTACGCCTTTTCATCAACTGTTAGCAATAACGGGAGCGCCTTTTCAGGGCTAAAAGCTGACAGCAACTACTACGCCTACATCTTAAGTGGCTGCATGCTGCTTGGGCGATTGACAATCCTCCTTCCCACATTAGCCATCGGGGGCGCACTAGCGAGGAAGCGGGCGGTGCCCCCTAGCAGCGGAACCTTTTCTACAGAGACACCCCTCTTTGCGATACTGCTCCTCTGCTCCATTCTTATAATTGGAGCCCTCACCTTCTTTCCCGCTCTATCACTTGGTCCCATTGTTGAGCAGCTGCTTATGATGAAGAGGCCGCTATGAAAGAGACGATGCGGAGGAGCGCAATCTTTGGAGGGGCTCTCAAGATGGCCTTCTTGAATTTGTCACCTCACATTCAGTGGCGCAATCCCGTGATGTTTGTCACATACGTGGGAGCTATTGCAACTGTTGCGCTTGTGATCCAAGGGGCATTTAAGGGCTCTTTCTCTCCATTCAATCTCCAGATCGCATGCTGGCTTATCTTAACGGTGCTCTTTGCTAACTTTGCTGAAGCCATGGCGACCTCTCGGGGTAAGGCTCAGGCGGCAGGGCTCCGGCGGATCCAGCATGAGACATATGCTAGGCGAGTGGTAGAGGGAAGGGAGGAGGCGGTTCGTTCATGTGAGCTCCAAAAGGGGGATCTCATCGTCTGCTCTGCAGGCGATCTCATCCCAGCTGATGGCGAGGTTGTGGAGGGGGTGGCCGCCGTCGATGAGTCAGCCATCACGGGCGAGTCGGCCCCTGTTATTCGCGAGTCGGGCGGTGATCGGAGTGCGGTCACAGCCGGAACTAGGCTTGTTTCTGACAGGCTCATCATAAAAGTGACAGCTGAGAGCGGCACGAGCTTTTTAGCGCACATGATTGCCCTCATTGAGGGGGCATCGCGGCAGAAGATTCCAAGTGAGATTGCACTTAGTATTATCCTATCAGGGTTGACACTCATCTTTCTTTTGACCGTGAGCTCTCTTAAGCTCTTTAGCCTCTTTAGCGGCGAGGCAGGAGGAGCGGATCTCTCCTCTCCTGTGACGCTCCCTATCCTAATCTCGCTTCTTGTCTGTCTTATCCCAACCACTATCAGCTCGCTGCTTGGCGCCATCGCAATTGCTGGCATGGATCGATTGATTCAGCGAAATGTCATTGCGAAGAGTGGCCGCAGCATCGAGGCAGCAGGTGATATCGACCTCCTTATCATGGATAAGACGGGAACGATCACGATGGGCAATCGAATGGCATATGCCTTTCTCCCCGCAAGGGGGGTTAGTGAGAGGGAGCTTGCCGAGGTGGCGCAGCTCGCCTCACTTGCTGATGAGACGCCTGAGGGCCGCTCAATTGTTGTCTTAAGCAAGAGCCTCTTCGGCCTAAGAGGCGATATCTTCCAAGCTAATCGAACAAAACTGATCCCCTTTTCTGCGCAGACGCGCATGAGTGGCGTTGACTTTTTGAGCCCAGAGGGCCAGGTGACCCGGAGGATTCGCAAAGGAGCTGTGCAGGCAATACGCTCCTTTATCGAAGCGCAAGGGGGGATCTACTCGCCCACCTTCGATCTGCAGGCAAGAGAGATTGCGAAGGAGGGGGGCACTCCTCTTCTTGTGAGTGATGACAATCGTATTGTGGGGCTCATCCATCTAAAAGATACGCTTAAGGGCGGGATCAAGGCGCGGATCGAGGAGATGCGCCGTATGGGGATTCGAACGCTCATGATCACGGGTGATAACCCACTGACAGCTGCAGCTATTGCCCTAGAGTCAGGAGTGGATGACTACGTGGCGGAGGCGACACCTGAGAGTAAGCTAACCCGCATTAAGGAGGAGCAGGCAAAGGGCCTCCTTGTTGCCATGGCAGGAGATGGAACAAACGACGCCCCAGCACTTGCCCAAGCGGACATTGGTATGGCGATGAATACCGGCACTCAGGCCTCGCGCGAGGCGGGAAACATGGTCGATCTCGACAGCAACCCGACGAAGCTGATTGAGATTGTCGGCATAGGCAAGGGGCTTCTCATGACTCGCGGTGCCCTTACGACCTTTAGCATTGCCAATGACCTTGCTAAGTACTTTGCCATCATACCGGCCCTCTTTGGAGGCCTATATGCAAGTGATGGGAGTGGGCCATTAATTGGCCTCAATATCATGCGACTCCACTCACCTGAAAGCGCCATTTTAAGCGCTGTGATCTTCAATGCCTTAATTATTATCGCCCTTATTCCGCTCGCGCTGCAAGGGGTGCACTATAAGCCGCAGTCCGCGCAGGCGCTCTTGCGCAGCAACCTGCTTATCTATGGAGTTGGCGGAATTATCGCTCCCTTCGTGGGTATAAAGGTGATCGATCTCTTGATTCATGGACTTGGGCTCACCCATTAGGAAAGAATGAGAAAGCTGTTAAATATTATCAGACTATTTATCTGGCTCTCACTTCTCACGGGCCTTATCTATCCCTTGCTAATCACTGGTGTGGCGCAGCTTTTCTGGAGGTTTCAAGCTGGAGGGAGTCTGTTAAATGTACAAGGAGTGATGGTCGGCTCCCACCTTCTTGCCCAGAATTTTACAGGTGAGCGCTACTTCTGGCCGCGCCCATCAAGTCAAGAATTCGACCCGATGCGCTCTGGTGGCAGTAATCTAGGGCCGATGAGTAGTGAGCTAAAGCGCCTTGTAGAGGAGAGAGCTAAGCGGCTTAAGAGGACCCCAGATGATATTCCAAGTGAGCTGCTCTTCGCATCGGGCAGCGGCCTCGACCCGCACATCGGCCCCGCAGCGGCCTACTATCAGTTAGAGCGTATCTTAAGAGCGCGCGGTTTAGCTGACGATCCTCTTGCGCGAATCGCCCTTCGAGAGTTGATTGAGGAGTCTGTGGAGCCTCGGTCCTTTGGCTTTTTAGGGACGACTCGCATCAATGTTTTAGAGTTAAATTATAAGCTAGATGGGCGATTATGAGAGATGATGAGCCGCTAAACCCAGATGAGCTTCTTGAGATACTCAATGCGGAAGAGAGAAAGAGAGGTCGTGGCCAGCTCAAGATCTTCCTCGGTATGGCAGCAGGTGTTGGTAAGACCTATGCCATGCTTGAGGCGGCGCAAAGGGCGGCAAAAGATAAGCGCCGCGTTGTTGTTGCAAGCGTTGAGACCCACGGTAGGGCAGAGACTGCCGATCTCCTCCAAGGTCTTGAGCTCCTCCCTGAAAGAGAGGTCCCCTATAAACAGATCACCATAAAGGAGCTTGACCTCGATGCGCTTCTCAAGTGCAAACCAGAGCTTGCCATTGTTGATGAGCTTGCCCATAGCAACCTCTCACCGAAAGCGCGCCATCCGAAGCGCTGGCAAGACGTCCGTGAACTGCTAGATGCAGGAATTGATGTCTACACAACGCTCAATATCCAACACGTTGAGAGCCTAAAAGAGGTCGTTGAGGAGATTACAGGGATTACCGTGCGCGAAAGCGTTCCCGATCTTATCATCGATGAGGCAGCGGCCATCGAACTTGTCGATCTCACCCCAGGTGAGCTCTTGCAGCGACTAAAGGAGGGGAAGGTCTACCTGGGGTCACAGGGAGCCATTGCTGCGGGCAACTTCTTTCAGGCCGATCGCCTTACAGCCCTTCGGCAACTTGTCTTGCGATTTGCTGCGGATAAGGTCGATCACGACCTTCATAGCATGATTTCCACCTTAAAGCGCGCTAAGGGATGGAAGCCCAGAGAGCGCCTCATGGTGATGGTAACCTCTGCTGCCGAATGCGGCCGATTGATAAGAGCCACTCGCCGCTTAGCCTTCAGCTTTGATGCTCCATGGATTGCGGTTCACATCAACACCGGCGCAAGACCTCTGCCTGAAGAGAGCGAGGCTTGCGCCAAGAATTTAGCTGGGGCGCGAGAGCTTGGAGCTGATATTGTCGTAACCGATGACCCCGATCTTGTCATGGGACTTGCTCGCATCGCAAAGAAGAGGGGGGTCACCCAAATTGTTATCGGGGCCCCTGATCGCCCCACCCCTTGGCGCCTTTGGCGTCGCTCGAGGTTTCTTACTGCTTTAAGCCGCGAGGTCGGCGGCATTGACATCCATGTTGTGGCCACCCCCCGCACCTCCATCCCTCCAAGAAAAGAAAAGCGAAAAAGGAGCAATTATTTCTCGCTTGTCGGCTATGGAATCGCAATGGGTGCTGCAGGTCTTGTTGGCCTCATTGGCACTCTCCTCCTCCCCCTCATTGGCTACAAAGTTGTGGGTCTTCTCTTCCTCCTTGCCCTCCTTCTAATTAGCCCTGCTGTCACCCTTGGGCCTATTCTCTTTGCTGCCCTTCTCTTCTCACTGCTTCTTCTCTTCTTCTTTGCCCCCCACACCCTACTACTCTCTGAAGATATCGCGCTTGTTGTTCTCTACTTCCTTACAGCGCTTATCACTGGCTGGCTGACGCGGCGAGCGGAGAGCCGAGAGGAGATGCTCCTCAAGCGCGAGGCGAGTGTAGAGGCCATCTATGAGATTGTTCGTGAGATCGCAAGTGCCCCGACAATGGCCCATCTCTTTAAAGCGATAAAAAGTCGTCTCGGCTCTGTTCTTCACGGGAGATGTGATATCTATGTGAAAAAGGCCGATGGGAGCCTTAGCTTTAAGCAGACCTCATCCCTCCTTAAGAGCGAGAGCGAGAGGGCCGTTGCCACCTGGGTCTTCCAAAATGGAAAGGAGGCCGGCCTCTCTACCTCCACTCTCCCACTAGCAAAGGCGATCTACCTTCCTCTAAGGGGCTTTCGCGAGACAGTTGGGGTCATCGCCTTTGCCCCAGAGGGAGCTAAGCCACTTCACCCTGAGGAGCTTAGCCTCCTCTATACCATTAGTCGCGAGCTTGCCCTCTATCTCGAGCGCCACCTTGCCGAAGAGAAGGAGCGCGAGCTTGCGCACCTTGGTCACATCGAAAGAATCCACCAAAATATCCTTCAGCTCATATCCGATGAGTTTCACGGCCCGCTCCTCGCAATCTGTGGCGCCGCCAAAGCGCTTGAGGCTGATCCGCTCATACAGCAGCACCCCGCTCACCACACCTCTCTTCACGAGCTGGAAATTTCAACCGATGGACTCATACATGTCGTTGAGAAGATCTCTATTATGGCCGCGATTAGCAGCGGTCGACTCTACCCTAAAAAGAAGCTGCAAGATGTTAACAGCCTTATTGAGTCGTGTTGCCAAAATGTCACTCCGCGTCTTAAAGGCCACGAGCTTAAGGTAGACCTCCCAAAGGGCCTCCCGCTTATCTCCTTCGATCTTGCCCTCTTTAAGCTTCTTCTTGGCAATCTCATTAACAATGCTGTGGCCTACTCACCCCCTGGCACCCCAATTGAGCTTAGCGTCACCACCCTTGAGGGCAGCCTTGTTCTCTCTGTTGCTGATCGTGGTCAGGGTATACCCGAAGAGATGATCGGCCGGGTCTTCGAAAAATTCTACCGCCTACCTGGCACTACTGCCACAGGGGTAGGCCTCGGCCTTGCCATTGCCAAAGCCATTGCTGAGATGCATGGCGCCACCATCCGGGCTCAAAATCGCCCTGATGGTGGCGCTAGATTTCTCGTTTTTGTACCGCTAGAATAACCCCGCGTTCCGCGTTCAGGCCTGACGGCCTTACGTTGCACACGGGGCTGCCAGCACTCTCATCGGTGCCGCGATTTTTGCAAAAACGATGTACAATTTATGTTGGAATGGGAAATTTTCGTTGATGAGTGGTGGTTTGAACCTATCAAGCAATAAGTGTGTGCAACACTATGCCACTTCGGGGATACCGCGTGCGTAAGAACTGGGTGAATTCCTCAGGCAAGTACGGATAAAGGCTGCAAGTCCTAAGGCTTTTGGAGGGCGTGATAGGCTTGAAGAGCAAGCTTTTGAATCTTATGCCATTTACTATCGGATAGGATAGCTTGAATATTAATGATTTCACTGTCACCAATGGACTCATCATACTCATCGATCTTTTGATACAAGGCGCCCAGTAACTCTGCATCTTCCTCGCGAAGCCCGCCCGACTCCTCCGCTTCACTAAGAGCTAGCTCACAGATATCGAGAAAAGAGGCAATGGCCTCTTCATAGGAGTCACTCTCCGGGCCTTCGCCCCGCAGCCAAATCCGCGCTTGATAGTCAGGATCGGAGAGGTCGCGAAGAGCCGGTATTAGAAAGAGATCAAGCGCACTCGTATCTTTTTTCATCAAAATGGACCTATGATGACTTTATAGCCATTGGGTTATTGACGGAACTCTCGACTAGGCGGCGGAGCTCTTTCCACGATTTGCGACCTTCGTTGAGGCGCTGAACAAGAGGTTGAATTTCGCCTTGCCATTTGAGCTTCAACTCTTGGGTAAGAGATCCCCCTTTTTTTGCATTCCGGAAGGAATCACCGAGCCGGGCGATCTTTTCGAAAGCGGTTGTGAGCTCTTGGGAGAGGGCCTCTATCTTTTCAGTGAGGGCTGCGCGATAGCCGGAAGGGGATGATTCGAGGGCCGCAAGGAGGCGTGCCTTCTCTGCTGTGATGAGCGCTGCTTTGATCCGCTCGTTAGAGACGGTCTTAAGATCGCGGGCAAGCCCTAGTCGGCTGAGGGTCCAAATGAGCCACTTGGTGGGGTCAAAGTGGTACCAGCGAACGCCGTTGCGATAGTCCTTGGCGAATTTGTGGTGGTAGTTGTGGTAGCCCTCGCCAAAGGTCAAAAGGGAGATTAGGTAGTTATCGACAGCTGTCTGCTCTCGGCAGAAGGTTCTTGCTCCCCAGTAGTGAGCGAGCGAGTTGATGAACCAAGTAGAGTGGTGAGAGAGGAAGAGCCTGACGAGCCAGACAAGAACAATGGCGCCAAAGAAGTTATGAAAGAGGAAGCCAAAGAGGAGTATGGGGATAAGGTTTGTTACAATCAGGCAAGGGACGTAGTACTTATCCTGAAAGACGAGTAGCTTGTTTCTTTTCAGATCGGCAACAACCCGATCCTGGATTTCGGGCTGCTTTTTGAACATCCAAAGGATGTGAGCATGGAGGAAGCCGTCTTTGATGCAGTAGGGATCGCGATCGGTGTCCATAAAGGCGTGATGGAGGCGATGGTCATGTGACCAGCGTAGAGCACTGCCTTGAGTTGACATCGAGCCAAAGAAGAGAAGGATAAATTCGATAATTGGGTTAGTCTTGTAGGTGGTGTGGCTAAAGAGGCGGTGGTAACCAGCGGTGATGCTAAGGCCGGTAAGCGCTGCTACAACAAGGCTTGCTATGAGAAGGCCGACGGAAAAAGGGAAGAAATAGAGGTAGATCGGCAGAGTAATTGCGAGCGCCACATGGTAGAGGACGATAAAAGTTGTGGTGATCCAGTCAATTCTCTTCATTGCTTCCCCGCGACTATAATATTCGTTGTTGAATTAGTTACTGATCTATAGCGTAACACGTCTAGACATAATAGACCATGATTGTCGCTCTTCCCTCAGTAGTAGGGGAGCCTCTCAAGGGGGCAGCCCTCTATCTT
>JAKBAF010000008.1 GCA_021809305.1 bacterium | reverse complement strand
AGGCTGAAGACAAACGAATGGAGGTCCAGGGGAATCTATTCCCCTGGCGGGGGTTGCAAGGGGGCAGCGCCCCCTTGCCTAAAACGACTTGGGGTCGAGGGCGTCGCGGAGGCGATCGCCGAGTACGGCGATGGCGATGAGGAGGATGGTCAGGAGGAGGGCGGGCGGCCAAAGGAGGTAGCTCTCGGCTGGGAAGGCAGAGCGCCCCTCATCCATGAGGACGCCCCAGCTTGAGGTCCCCGCTTCGCCAAGGCCCAAGAAGGAGAGGGCCGCCTCGCTTGTGATGGCGGCCATAACGGAGAAGGGAAGAAGGGTTAGCAGCGGGGGAAGCGCATTTGGCAGGATGTGATTGAACATGATACGCAGATTACTAAACCCAGCGCAGTGACACGCCTCAACGTAGGAGAGGTTGCGCTGCCGTAGAACCTCAGCGCGAATGAATCTGGCAAAATGGGTCCATCCGAAGAGGCCAAGAACTGTCATGACAAGGAAGATCGACCTACTCTGGAGGATGGCAACGACCATAAGAAGCATAAAAAAGGTGGGCATAGCCTCCCAGATCTCTGTTAACCGAGAGAGGATAAGGTCAATCCTTCCACCATAGTAGCCAGCAGCGAGGCCGAGGGGGAGCCCGATAAGGATGGCGAGCGCTACAGCAGATAGGCCAACAAGAAGAGAGATCCGAATACCAAAGATGAGGGAGGCGGCAAGATCCTTGCGATTGACCCGCGTAAGGTCCACCCAGCTGACGTAGCGGTTAAGACTCTGCTGCCCTCCAGCGTCCTCTTCCCAATGAAACGGGCGAAAAAAGGGCATGATATCGTTTGTGATCATCGAATGGCCACTAGCCAACCAACCTTGTCTTGCTACAAGATAGTCGATCTTTGCCAAAGCTGCAGCTGCTCCCGGCCCCCCTTGCGATACGATCGCAAGAAGACGCCCCTTCTCACTCTCATAGTGGCTCCTATCTCCCTCATAGAGGGTTGGGAGTGTGGCCTTCCCCTCACCTGCTGTAAAGGCCTCGCGGTAGCGCTCGAAGCGAACCTGCTGAGCGTGTCGCTGGCGGTAGCGAAGAAGGAGGTTTAGCCTCGCATAAGGGGTGAGATAGCTTAACTCTTGGCTCCAAGTGAGAGGCCCCTCCTTGATGGCCGCCTGCCGCGCCTTGGCAAGCGATAGGTCTGTTGCCGGATCGACGAGTGGGAAAAGCATCACTTTCACCACAAGAGCTACCTGGAGAAGAGCGATCAGATAGAGAGAGAGGCGGCGAGATCGACCCCTAAAGATTGCCATGCTTAAGAGCGCAACCGGAAAGGTGACCATCCCCACATTGTAGAAGAGATCGATCCCCTTCGTGAAAAAACCACGATAGAAGAGGTAGCGAAAGAGTGGAAAGTACCACTCACCCTCGTAGATAACAAAGAGCGGCTTGCTCGAGGCAAAGAGCGGCGCATAGAGGCCAATTAATGCAAAGAGCGCCACAATTAAGAGGGCAAAAAGGGAGACCTTCTTGCGGCAGAAGCGCCGCCATCCATGTATCTCATCGCCTTTGACCATCTTATACTACTTGGTTAGGGAGATCCGCGGGTCTAGTAGCGTATAGGCGATATCGGCCAGAAGATAGCCAACAAGTGTCAGCAGCGCCCCTGCAAGTGTGGAGAAGAGAATGACATTGTAGTCGCGATTGATGACCGCTTCATAGAAGAAGCGACCAAAACCGTCGATGTTAAAGACGGTCTCAATTACCAGGGACCCAGCTAGTAGCGCACCAAGTGATGTAGCAAGTGATGTCACAATTGGGATAGCGGCATTCGGTGCAACATGGCGGGTGAGTATTCTCATAAAGCTTAACCCCTTGGCTCTTGCTGTGCGAATAAAGTCTTGTTGCAAGACCTCAAGAACGGCCGTCCTCGAGAGGCGAGTCTGAGAGGCGAGCGTCCCATAGGTCAGAGCGATGAGGGGCAACGCTAGATGGAGGGCCGTATCGCCGAGACGCTCCCATGAGGTCATCTGGGAGTAGATCTCTGGGGCGCTATGAAATCCGCCTGTCGGAATCGAGGTGGGAAGGAAGGGAATTGCGTGATGGAGGGCGACCTTCTCGATTAGCCATGGAGCTACAACAAAGATCGGGGCCGCATAGAGGCTTAAAAAGAGGAGGTTGAGGAGGCGATCTGGCCAGCGATCGTGTTTGACAGCCATTAGGAAACCAAAGACTTGACAAAGAATAAACGTTATACCCATTGGAAGGAGTGCGAGTGTCAGCGAGTACTTGATGCGGCGCGCCACCTCATTGATCACCTGCCGATTGGCATCATTTCGCATCGCACCAAAGTCAAGTGTTGCTACACGTTTGAGATAGCGCATAAGACGCGTCTCTAGAAAGAGAATACGGAATTTATCCCCAAAGCCGGGCTCATAGTTGTAGAAATCCCGCCTTGCCTCATACCACTCTTTTAACCCATCCAGCCGCTCGCTAAAATCCCCAGCCGCACCACTAAGGCGCCTAAGTGCGATATTATCCCGCGAGACGGCCGTGTTGTAATTGCGCTCCGCCACCGTTAAGTTAGCTCCTGTAATTCCCATGCGGATGCCACCCCGGATAAAGAAGTGGAGGGCAAGCTCGCGGATGGAGAGAGGCTCTTTGCCATCCTCTGCGATAGCGAGGAGCGATGGCATGAGGTAGCGGCAGCGGTCCCCAAAGGAGAGGCGCAGCTCACGATAGCGCCGCCCTCCCATCTCGGATGTGGCTCCAGGAGATCTGCGATCGCGCATCACATAGAGATCGGCCTCCACCTTCTCCTTGGACCTGCCTGGCCAGGCGTTAAGTAGTATGGGGAGGGTCAGGCCATAGTGCTCGCGAAAGATCAGGTAGCCGTCATCGCGAGAGTACTCATTTGCAGCGGAGGTGCTGCGCGACCCGCTCCCCTTCTCGCCCATATCGCCGATCGTGCTAGGGTCTCCAGGGGCGAGATTTAATATGATGAAGTTGATGAGGAGGATAGCTAGCAGCGTCACTGGAATGAGCATGAGCCGTGATAGAAGGTAGCGCCTCATCGCAACTGATATCCCCCGCCATCAAGCCAGAGGAGGCTCTTTGATGGCTCTTCCACCTCAGCATCGGGTATGAGATCTCGCCTCTCTAGTGGCGAGAAGGCGTTCTTCACATAGCCGCGATAGAGAAAGGCGATGCGAGGCACAAAGAGGAAGGTGTAGGGGGCCTCCTCGTGGATGATTTGATGGAGCTTGTGGTAGAGTTGGGTGCGCTGATCGGCGTCATCCTCATAGTCGAGCAGCTCAATGAGGCGATCGACCTCAGGATTGTTAAAGGCAACAAAATTAGAGGAGCCCTTCTGGCTCGCCCCAGAGGAGTGCCAAAGCTGCCTGGGATCTTCAGGCGGCGTCCCTAATACCCAGGCCATGTAAATCGCATCAAAATCGCGCCCTTCAACAGCCCCTGCAAGATCGGCCACATCAAGGCCGAGCGGTTTGCACTCGATGCCAATCTCTTTCAAACCTGTGGCGATGGCATCTGTAACGGCCCTCCCCTGCGCACTTCCCGCGTAGTGAAAGAGGGTAAAGCTAAAGCGCACTCGCTTCCCATCGATCTCCTTATCGAGTATCCCATCCCCATTCGTATCAAACCAGCCCTCCTCCTCGAGAAGTCGCTTTGCCTCTAGAGGATCGTAGGGCCAGCTCAAAACATGCGCATCGTAGCCAGAGGACTTTGGAAAGAAGGGGCCGGTGAGCTCAATTGCCATCCCATTGGCATTCTGGGCGATGATGCGCTGACGATCGATGGCCATTGTGAGTGCCCTGCGCACCTTCGATGAGGCAAAGAGGGGCCTTGCAGCGTTCCATCCCACATAGCGGTAGGAGCGTTGGAGGTAGTCCACCCGCTCAATTCCAGCTCCAGCTCCAGCTTGGCTTGCATAGATGGGGCTTGTTACAAAATCGCGTAGCTCTTCTAATTTTTCAGGAGCATAGAAGGTGTCAAAGAGATCGACCTTGCCCGCCTTAAACTCCTGCCACATCACCTCTGCGCTATCTAAAAACTGGACCGAGACCGCCTCTGTCAATGCAGCCGATGGGTCCCAATATCTAGGATTGCGGCGAAAGCGGATCTCATGATCGCTCATCCCATCGAAGAGCCAGGGGCCGCAACTTGCGATCACATTCTGCGACCAGTGGGTGGCAAAATTCTGGGCGAAGATCGTATCGATGCGGTAGGTCTCCTCATCATCAGCCTCGCAAATCTTCGAACCATCGGGGAAGTATTGAAGAAGCCAGCAAGGAAGGGGGCTTAGGCCAATGGTGTGGAGGAGAGCCGAATACTTGACTCGCTCTATCACCTCACCGGAGAGCAGGGCTGCGGGTCGCTTAGCCCACGTGACGACAAAGGTGAGATCATCAACGAGACGAAATTCAAGAATGTCTTGAAAAAAGGCCCGATAGGTGATGGCATGACCACTTGAGATATTTGGGTTCATCACCACATCATAGAAGAACTTGAAGTCTCGAGCCGTTACGGGATGCCTCTTTAAGAAGTGGGGAGCGAGTGTGATCCCCTGTGGCAGATGCTCTTGCTTTAAGGGCTCCCAGGAGATCCCCTCTCGGAGATGGACCCAAAACTCCTCGCCCGCATCACACTGGCGCCGCTCGACTTTGATGGCGAGATCTGGGCTATAGCGCTCATAGCGGCCAAAGCAGAGCCTCGCGACACGCCCAATGCAGCGATCGGTAAGATCGTTTGACGATTTCCACTCAGCAAATCGATGAAGGGTGTGAGGTCTACCTAGAGTGCACTCCCTCAGGATGCCCGAGGGGCGAAACCCCTTGCCCAGGGTCTTGGGGAGAACCTCATCAAAGTAGGGGTCGCGAACGAGTAAGTTGGGATAAGCGGGATCGATATGGGGGCGTGCGGCCCCCTGTTCTCTCACCCTCTCATTAGAGCCAAGAGCTGCCAGAATCTCAGGTGATAGGGCAAGGGAGCCTGCCTTGAACTCCTCGCGAACCTCCTTCAACTCCCCTCGAACCTGCTGAAGTTGCTCCTCTAGAAGGTGCGAGGACCAGTAGATCATCGCCAAAAAGAAGAGAGTTCCTAATCCTACAAGAGTGCGTAAAACAGCAGAGAGCTTGCTTCCTGATCTCAAGGCTTAACCTTTTTGCCAACTAAGGTACTTAGCCCATCGTAACAAGCATACTTATACAAGTCGTGTAGTGTAGGATAATTAAACACAGCAGAGACAACCGATGTCAAAGTCTTCTTGTCTTGAACGAGGAGCATACCATAGTGTATCATCTCCGCTGCTAAGTGGCCAATAATGTGCACGCCTCGGATGATAAGATCATCGCGAGTGAAGACGATTTTAAGCATACCGCGCTTCGCCCCCATAATCTCCCCGCGTGAGCTCGTCGCATGGTAGGCACGGCCAACCAGGTAGTCGACCTTCTCTTTTTGAGCCTCTTCTTCTGTCATCCCTACCATCGAGATCTCTGGGACAGTGTAGATGCCGTAGGGCAAAATCTTCGAGACATACTCAAGATCGCCTGTATTAAAGATGTGGGCAACAGCTACTCGACCTTGATCCATGCTAGTGCTAGCAAGGGCTGGAAAGCCAATCACATCGCCAACCGCGTAGATATTGGGAATATTAGTTCGGTACTGCTCATCAACAAGAATCAACTCTCTTGAGCCCGTTTTCACTCCCACCTTATCTAGGTTGAGATCCTTGATATTGCCATCCCGCCCAGCTGCGAAGAGGAACATGTCGACGTGAAGTGTCTCGCCCGAGCTTAGGACAATATTGAGCGGGGTCGTATCATCATCTGGTGGCCGGAGCTCCTTGATAGAAGCATTAAGCATAATGTCGATACCCATCTCCTTCATAAAGACGAGTAGCTTATGCTTGATCTCCGCATCCAGAAACATAAGCATTTTATCATTTCGGTTAATGAGGTAGACCTTGGCGCCCATTGTCGCAAAGATCGTCGCATACTCACAGCCGATAGTTCCCGCCCCAAGCACCGCAATTGAGCTTGGAAAACTATTGATGTTCAAGATGGTATCAGAGTCGTGAATCCTGTGATTATCAAAGGGAATTCCAGGTGGGTGCGCTGGATAGGAGCCCGTTGCAATGATGATATTCTCACCATAGATCGTCTCTTCAACACCTCCCGCAATATGAATATGGTGCGCATCCTCAAAGGAGGCGATGCCATGAAAGACATCAACCCCATGCAAGCGAATATTCTGAGCCACCTCTAGCGCTGCGTGGGTGATAACAACATTCTTCCTAAATAGAAAATCCTTTACGGACGCCTCATGCTCGAGCGTCCGCTCCACACCGTAGAGCCCCTTCTCAAACTTGCCAGAGAGAAAGAGAGCCGTCTCCTTAAGAGTCTTAGACGGCAGCGTTCCTGTAAGAACCCCCGCGCCCCCAAATGTTGCCGTCTTTTCAATCAGCGCAACACTATGGCCAAAGTAGGCAGCCTTTACTGCCGCCTTCTCCCCACCCGGCCCCGATCCAATAACCACCAAGTCGTACTTTTTCATCACACGCCATCCTATGCTTAGCCCACCTTTGAGGGTTTATCAAAACACTCCTTTTCCTCCAAGGCCCTTGGGGGCGTTACCCCCAAACCCCCACCAGAGGGCCTAAGCCCTCTCGACACCCATTGCGTTTTTCTTTGGCCGTAGCGCTCGTCTTGCAAAAGCTATAATTCCCTATCGAAAAGGCTCCGCCTTTTCGATAGGGGGGTGTTAGCGAAAAGAGATCTACAGTTAAACGTTCAAATAGTAAAGGGTGTCCAGAGGGCGCAAGCCCTCTGGTGGGGGCTTGTGGGCGAGGTCCCCCAAAGCATTTGCTACTATTAGCCTATGCGACGAGAGGGTGCGGGAGCAAAGCGGCGGGGAGGGGCTGGCGCTGGCGGAGCAGGCGCATAGCGGCGCGACGCCGTGTGGAGACCTCTGGGAGGAGATCGTATGGGGTAAGGGCTTCTTGTATTTGATGGGCCTCGACGAAGTAGCCCAGGCGAGCAAGGCTTGCGCTTAGGAGCTCCCAGCTAATGGCTTGTGAGTGGAGCTCGACGCTGCGAGTGGCGATATGGAGGACCTCGTCCTCGGAATTAAGCGAGGAGACACCAATTGCGAAGAGGTAGGTAAGACCGAGATAGCCTGCAGCCTCTCCCTCGGGTAGGGTGGTGAGCTCCTGGTAGAGCTCCTCGGCCTCTTGCCAGGCTAGCTGACGCTCACAGGCGTAGGCGAGGTAGGCGAGGTAGGTAGGCGGTTTTAGGCCAAGCGAGATAGCATAGCGAAGATAGACCTCTCCTACGCTGTAGCGCTCTAGGTGGATGGCGCTAATGCCGGCTCTTGCAATGAGGCGGGGATCGCCGAGATTCCAGGTGGCCTCGCGGGAGTAGAGAGCGAGAGCATCGGCGTGTGCGCCGATTGCCTCAAGACAGCCGCCGAGGTTGAGAACGGCTCCTAAGTTGAGAGGATCACTCTCCCATATGGCTTGAAAGCACTCAAGACCGCGTCCCATCTGCTTCAAATGCCGATAGCAGTGGCCCATGCGCTCGAGTAAGCGCTCGGTCTCTTGGCCAAGCTTTCCTGCCGAGTGATAGAGGGTTAGGGCTGACTCAAACTCTTCTAGAAGGTAGTGGCAGTCGGCGGCGAGTGTGAGGAGGTGGGGGGTGGGAGAGAGTAGGAGGTGGGGCTCAATTAAACGGAGCGCCCTTTCCGGCTGGCCCACCTCGTGGAGGGCAGTGGCATAGGCGGTGAGCTCCTCTACTGTTTGCGGGGTAGCCGATCCGAGCTCGAGCGCATCAATTGCAGCTTGTGGGTGACCGAGCTCCAGCAGGGCGTAGCCGCACTCGCGATGAAAGGGGCGAGGATCTTGGTGGATATTGATGGAGTAGCGCGCAAGCTCAAGCGCCTTATCGCACTCTTTTCGGAGCCTCAGCAGCCTGACGCGTAGAAGGTCCGTGCGCTGATCGCCGCGCCCCTCATTGCGCAGACGGGTGAGGAGCCTGCTAGCCGATTCCCACTCCAGCAAGACAAGATGCTCTTCAATGCGGGCATGAAGACGCTCGAGCGCCTCTTTTCGCACTTTGCGGGTGCGACGCGATTGCGAGGAGATAAGCCCTGCGATCAAGAGAAGAAAAAAGAGGGTGAAATAGAGCAAAGCAGCTCCTTTCTAAAAAGTGTCATTTTCCCACACCTCCACTCTATTTACCAAGTCTTGTTTTGCGTGAAGAGAGGCTTCCAAAAAACAAACATGACTGCTACTCACGCACAGACCTCTCAGGGTAGCCTAAAACTTCTTTTCTCTTGTTTATTACAGTTAGCCCTTCTATCCTTTATTAAACTACCTCAACGGATGATCGCTTTTGGTTGATCGAACGGATAGAAGAGTCGAGATCTCTCCGCCTTTTAAAGTAGCCTATGGATTGTCCCGTGCAATCCACGATACGACAAAGGTAGCCTCCCTTGCCCAGATCCTCCTTGAACTAGCTGGCTGCCGCAGAGCAGCATCCCTCATCAAGCTTGTCACCTATCCTGTCTGTGATATCAACTACTTCGTTCACACCACGCGCAGCCTCCACCTCTACCACGCAAGTGAGAGCCTCTACCGAAGAGCGAAGATGGTAAGCTGTGTGACCGGCTGCATTCAAATCATTGCTGACCTATTTCAGCAGCAGTTCGATGAGCACACTCAGGGATTTTTTCTTGGCTTTAACAGACTCTGCAAAGTGCTGCGCTATGGGCTACGGGGAGCCTCGACGATTCGCTACGGAAAGCTATTTTTAGAACATCGCGAAAAACGACTTCACTGCGTCGAGGAGCGAGTCAGAGATAAATCAGAGCGGCACATGGTCTCATCAGCGCTTGGATTCGCAAAGGAGCTCTCCTCTCTTTTAGTAAGCGGGATCAAGCTCGCGGATCCATCTGAGGGGGTGATGACAGGAGCGAATCTTGCAAAGGCGCTGCTTGGCTGCACAAAGATGGGTTGGCGGCGACTATACAGCTAACGCTCTACCGAGCGACTGGCCAAAGAGGCAGCGTATTTCGAGGCCGAGGGCAGAGGCTGTGACCAGGTCCTCATCAAAGGCGATGCGCCCCTCTTCAAAGAGGAGAACGAGCGCAGAGCCGCCAAAGGAGAAGTAGCCCTTCTCATCTCCCTTTGCAACATAAGCATTTGGCGGGTAGGTCTCATGAATGGTGCCGACGGCAAGAGCGCCGACCTCTAAAAGAGTCACTTCACCAAAGAGAGGAGAGGTAAGGGTAGAGAGCATCCTCTTATTCTCGGTGAAGATAGCAAGCCTCTCTTTTAGGGCAACAGGGTTAACCGAGGAGAGACAGCCTTTGATCAATTGCGAGGGAGAGGCCAGACCGCTGCAAGGAAAGTGGAAGCGGTGGTAGTCGATGGGGCAGAGCCTTGCAATGACCATTGCCCCCTTCGCGTAGTGGGCACCCCTCGCCTCGCTCCCCAGGAGATGCGCTAAGGAGTAGTTGTGCCCTTTGATGCAAAAATGGCGGCTTACACTGAGATCGGGAATAAAGCGGTAGCGCCCATCAGCTGGCATTATGGCTACGCTCTCTTCTTGAACAATGGATCGAGCGTCAATTTTTAGCTTGCGTGAGAAGAAATCGTCAAATGAGCTGAACTCCGAGAGAGGTTTCTCAAACTCCGCCGGATCGAGACCATACGTTTTAACAAATGGAGCGATCTGCCGCCTCGAGGAGGAGCGCCGCTGGAGCCAGCCGTAGTACCTCGAGTAGAATGGCAGACGAGTTACAAGAGCGCGCAGCAAAGAGATGAGATATCGCCGCCAGGAAGGCCCTCCATAGAGAAGGGCAAGCCCCCTCGAGCCGTAGACCTGCTCAGTTGCGCGCAGACCTGTTAACCGATCGATGTAAACAATGGGTGGTAGTGAGAACATGCTCTCCAACATCTGTGATCACCTAGTATAAGGACCTTCCTCAATGACAAGAACCCCAAATTTTTATCCACAGGGAGACACGATCGCAGCGATTGCAACCCCACCAGGGGATGGAGGGGTGGCCATCATCCGAATCTCAGGTCCCGCTGCCCTCGAGATCGGGTCGGCCCTCTTCTCAGGACCTGTTGCAAGCTATAAGAGCCACACCGCCCACTACGGCCAAATACTCGATGGGGCGGGGCAGGTCATCGATACGGGACTCCTTCTTACCCTCTATGAGGGGCGCTCCTACACGGGGGAGGCAACAGTTGAGATTCATGGCCATGGAGGCGCTTATGTCTCGCGCAAGGTACTAGAGGCGGCGCTCCTTGCCGGCGCGCGCGCTGCCCTACCAGGCGAGTTCACCTATCGCGCCTTTATGAATGGGAGGCTCGATCTTGCGCAAGCCGAGGCTGTGCAGGCACTAATTGGTGCAAAAAGCGATCGCGCCCTCGAGGCGGCAAGGGAGCAGCTGGAGGGTCGACTCTCAGCAAGAGTTAGCCACTTCCAAAAGGAGCTTATCCAACTTGCGGCAATACTCGAGGCGTGGGTCGACTTTCCCGAAGAGGGGCTTGAGTTTACAAGCCCCGAGGAGATGGAGCGCCAACTGAAGGGTGTGCTGACCCAAATTGAAGAGCTCCTCGCCACCTGGCGTGAGGGGCGGATGGTGCGAGAGGGGATCTCTCTTTGCCTCTTAGGGGTTCCCAATGTTGGCAAGTCATCGCTAATGAATGCGCTGCTGCAAAGAGAGAGAGCAATTGTCACAGACATTCCTGGAACGACGCGCGATCTGCTCGAGGAGGAGATCCGGCTCGGGGGGCTCACCTTTCGCCTAATTGATACAGCAGGCCTTCGGGAGACATACGCACCTGTTGAACAAGAGGGAATCCGGCGCTCGCGAAGCGCCGCCAAAGAGGCAGATCTCATCCTCCTTGTGCTCGATGCAGGGCGCCCTCTGCAAGGAGATGAGGAGAGGCTCATTGCGGAGGCGCCGCCCCATAAGACCGTGGTTGTCT
>JAKBAF010000007.1 GCA_021809305.1 bacterium | reverse complement strand
AAGCCCCTCGACTGGAAAGTATTTGGCGCATCCCTCAACCCAAAACTTTGTCCCGAGCGGTTTTACCATGCCAAGGTCTGCAATCCGAACTGTATAACCGCCCTCATTGCGACAATATAGAATATTACTTAGATGTATATCCCCATGAGAGTATCCGTGAGCATGAAGGGTGCCTATTGAATAGAGAATTTGAATAAGCACGGACCTTTGCTGGACTGGGTCTAGCGCACTCTTGCAAACAAGTTCACTGAGCTCGCCCTCACAGGGTTCAAGCACGATCCCTCGCCTCGCCTCACACGGGCGCAGTGCAACTTCAGAGCCACTCTGGCCTAGGACTATCGAAAATTCTTTATAGATGTCATGGATTGCAACAAGGCCAGGCAGCCCTTTTGAGAACAGCTTGAGGTGGAGCTGCACCTCATTTTCCCATTTTTTAACTGTTGTTTTATCTTTTATCTTCTCCGGTAAAAGCGCCCTTAAGACAAGCGGTGCTCCTCGCTGGATGTCATAGAAGAGTGATACTCGATTGAAGCTCCCTTTACCAAGCTCTCTTAGGGTGACAAAGTAGCTCCTAACTGCCGGTGTTAAATAGCTTTGAACGATCAGGCCTGTGGCATCGAGGCCAAAAAGGCGCCGATGCGGAGCGCTCTTTCTTACAGCTATCGCGCCCGGTACCATCTGCTTTCTGATGACCGCACAAGCGAGCCGATCAACACCGCTCGCCTCAGTTGCTTCAAAATAAAAAATCGTCCGAAGAGCAAGGGAGTAGAGTTTTGAGTGGAGCTCACTCTCAGATGGAGCTCTGCCTATACCAAATTTATGGAAGCGCTGTCTAAGCCGTGACAGCACAACGGCTTGAGAGGAGGCTCCCATCGGATGGCTAAGTATAAATCTCAGGAGGTTCTTAGCCTGTTCGGCGATACGCAAAAATCTGACCTCGTCTCCTCGATATCTCGCTCTACACCGATTAATTACCTGAATGACGTCATAGCGCCTAAGAAGAGATGGGCGCTCATTGTTTAGGAACTCCTTAATCTCACCCGCCAGGTCATCTTCCATTGAGGAATAGGCGTAACTCTTAACGCAACCAGCGCCTTCAACTCCCTCCATCTCTGCCTCTATTTAATAGTTTTAACTGGCTGTAAAAAGATTTACGCTCTTCTTTGAGCCTACAGGATTAATTAGTCACAAGAGTCGTAAGATAATATATCTAATGAGGAAATGTAGACAACGTTAAATAACTATAATCAGAGAGTATTAAAGTTTACCGTAGGAATTACAGAGGCTTCTATGCTTTTCGATTACATCATCCCTTATCCGATTCTCAAGGAGTGAGTGTTAGCAAGCCATCGGATCCCTATGTCTTTAAAAAATAAGTTAACTTTTTCTGTCCGCTAAAGTGAGGGTGTGTTAGTAAGTAATTAAAAATGGACAGTTATGCAGATTGTCAATCTTCTATCCGTTGGGGCGGCTGCCGTCGTTGGAGCCTGGCTACGTTGGGGACTTGGTATGGCCCTAAATCCTCTCTTTCCAACAATTCCTCTGGGAACCCTTGCAGCCAACCTCACAGGTGGTTTTTTGATGGGCCTCTTTATGGGTATTACCAGGAACCATGCGTTGATACCAGAGAGCGCCAGGCTTGCGATCGCAACGGGCTTCCTCGGCTCACTAACGACCTTCTCCACATTCTCGGCTGAGACCGTGACACTGCTCGCTAATCATGAGCTCCTCTTTTCGGCGGTTATTATCGTTGGCCACGTTGCCGGAACACTTTGTGCCACCCTCTTTGGAATCTATACCGTAAAAATCGTTACCTCTTAGGAGTAGCTATGAAGGGCGTCTGTCTAAAATTTTATACCGAGGAGTTCCAGAAGCATCATGGCTATCTGCTCTACGAGTGGCTGCTAGAATTTGCCAAGAAGCACGGTATTGCAGGAGGCTCTGTCTTCCGCACAATTGGCAGTTTTGGCCGCCATGGCGTCTTGCATGAGGAGCATTTTTTTGAGCTCGCATCTGATGTGGCAGTCGAAATCTCTTTCGTTCTTGAACGGGATAGAGTCGAACTCTTTTTTAGCCGGTTAAAAGAGGAGAAGCTGAACCTTTTTTATACCCTCTCAGAGGTGGAGTTCGGCTTCCTCCTCCCCTCCTCTTTGGAGGAACCCACCCCTTAAGGGGTGGTCAAGAGCCCCCCGGGTGAACGAAGCGTAACCCGGGGCTAAGGTACGCGGTTTGTATCGAATTGTTCGAAAAGACGCCAAGATTTTTCATGCCGCCACAGTCTGTGGTTAACGGTTTTAGCAGCACAGGCGTGCTGCAAATAAAAGCGGTACGGGAGTACCGCATTCCAAATGTGAGCTTACCGTGCAAACATTTAGCAGTAGATTCAGATATGGAGTGCGGTACTCCCGTACCGCTTTGGTTCCGGGCACGCCTGTGCCCGTAAACTAGAAGAGACTTAGAATTGGGCCGCAAGGTTAACGAAATTATGAAAGTAACCGCTATTAATCTCACTCTTTGATGAGTGATTTTAAGATTCGTTTAAGATATCTTTTGAATTATTCGCGTTGTTATATAATTTAATAAGAGACATAAAGGAAGAGGAGTGTTAATTGTGGAAATTATAAATCAAGCCCAAACAGCGAAAGAACAGAAAACTTGGAAGGATACAATTGTTAGCCATGCCATAGAAGTCACTAGTGCACTGGCTTTTCTTATACTAACCAGCGCCGTTATCGCGGGTACCATTACCATTTGCAAATATCATAAGGAGATTAAGGACATAGGCGGACAGGTTTGCCACTTTATTGCCCAGCAAGGTGAAAATATTGGCCACTTCATTGTCCAACAAGGAAAGAACATTTTGTAGCGATAGAGCTTCCTTACAAGCAATAGGCAGCGATTCGCTTTAGCCTAGACGCCAACTTCTTTCTTTTGGAATTGGGCTCCTTCGCTCGAAGGCATGCGGAACATCCTGGAACTCTCAGCTTCACTATCTGGTTGTAGCCAGGGAGATTCGACAGACCTGCGCTCCAATCCTTCCGCCTCTAGGGCGGCGGCCAAGTAGGGCTCCATCCGCTCGCAGAAGAGATTATAGCGCTCTCTGCAGCTATTCTGTTTGGTCCCGTTTGTAAAGAAGGGAGCGCTGTATTTTGGCAAATTACTGAAGGATGAGGGAGAAATTGTACGGCCATAGCCTTGTTCTTCTGTACATAAGTAAAGGCGTCTGCCTTCATCGTAAGTATGGCACATCCGCTCAACAATAAGGAAAGCTTCTTCATGCTCCTTAAGCCAGCCGAATTTGGCGCTAGGTTGGATGAATTGGAAGATGGCCTGACCAATTTGCTTTTCCGTGGCATGCCCCTCTAACTTCAGTTTTTCAAGTAATAGATCCACTGCGCATTCAGCCAATGTCATCTCGTGCTCCCAACCACTCAATATCTGATTACTCTCCCAATTGCGGGTAAAGTGAGTGCGACTATAGCGTACTTCTTTCAAAGCGTTCAATTTGCTCTCGACTGCTTCCATGGCTGACACATAGTCAAGAGGATCTTGAGATAGCTCGACTTCAAGGCCAAGCCCAGCTAGCCTCTCTTGAATCGCCCGGCCTTTGTCACTCGGTGGTAGCTTTGGCTCCTTTGGCACGATGGGAGCATTATACAAGAGAATGGCACCACGTAAGCCGACAAGTGCTAAAGCTAAAGGCGGTACGAGGTAGGCGCCCCTTTCGGTCCAGGGAGAGGGCAGGTGCTCAGGGAACTTTCGTGCCAAGACTACGAGCGCGGCTCCGAGAGCAACGCTTAAGGTCAAGCCAACACCCGCGCAGATATTGCCTGTTCGGTTTGGGTTGTTTGCCGAAAAAATCCCTGTCTTTTCCATCGAGTCCCTCTCTGTCTTAATTTTCTCTTATTATATCTAATCATTGAATTAATAGAAAGCGTAAACTGTTTCTATTAAACAAGAGCGCAGCTGCGGCCGGCAATCCATCCTGTCGTCCAGGCATTTTGGAAGTTAAAGCCACCCGTAATACCGTCAATATCGAGGACCTCCCCAGCAAAGTAGAGGCCGGGGCAGAGGCGGCTCTCCATCGTCTTAAAATTAACCTCGGCGAGGTGAACTCCGCCCGCTGTCACAAACTCCTGCTTATAGGTCGTCTTCCCCTCGATGCGGTAGGAGCTTGCCTGAAGGAGGCTCTCTAAACGCTTGGTTTTCGCTTGATCAAGGGATGAGAAGCGGAGCTCATCATCGATCCCTGCAAGGGAGGTAAGGCGCTTCCAGAGGTTGCGCGGCAGATCAAAGGGGCAGAGGTTGGCAACGGAGCGGTGCCCCTCGGTTAAGCGCAACCTTTTAAGCTCTGAGCTCACTTCAGCGGGTGGTGTGTCTGGGAGCCAGTTAATGGTTAAGCTCGCTTGGTAGGAGCACTCATTTAAGAGCCTTGCTCCCCATGCCGAGAGTTTTAGCACTGCGGGGCCGCTAAAGCCCCAGTGGGTGAGCAGCAGCGGACCACTCTCCTCAAGCCTTAACCCCTCAATGCGCAGATGGACCCTTTCAAGGGAGATGCCTGCCAGATCGAGTAGCGGTGAGGTGGGAATATTAAAGGTGAAGAGGGAGGGAACTTGGGGGATGATCGTATGGCCAAGATCGGCTGCAAAGTGAAGAGAGGCTGCGTGGCTTCCACTAGCTAAGAGGAGGCGATTGCAAAGGAGTGGCTCTCCGCGCGACAAGGTCAGCTGAAATCCCTCCTCTGTACGGTCAATCAGGGTTACTGCTGTCTGTGTTCTAACCTCTACCCCGCAAGTCTGCGCCGCCCCTCTTAAAGCGTTGATAATGGTTTCGGAGGAGTCGGTTGTGGGAAAGACGCGTCCATCGGATTCGATCTTGAGATCAACTCCCTCGCGAGCGAACCAAGCTATCGTATCGCTTGGTTGAAAGCGGTGAAAAGGGCCAAGAAGCTCTCGCCCTCCTCGAGGGTAGTAGCCTATTAGCAACTTAGGGTCAAAGCAGCCATGGGTGACGTTGCACCGCCCCCCACCAGAGATGCGCACTTTAGCAAGCGGCTGAGCGGATTTTTCAAGTAGAGTGACGTGGCATTTTGGGTTGGCTTCCGCGCAGGCAATAGCGCCGAAAAAGCCGGCGGCTCCTCCTCCAATAACAACGACGCTCTCGTCTATCTTCTCGGTTGTAATGATTCACCCAATTTTAGATTGCAATAATCTAGGCTAAAATGAGCGATGAGTCAATGGAAACACACTAACCTCAGGGTTTTGCTCTTCCTAGCTCTTGCCCAGAGGCGTGAGCGCTGCGCATAGTAATTGAGAGCACGCCACCAAGGATGACAAGTGTTGTGCCAATAAGTGACTCCCAGCCGGGAATATCGTGCCAGAAGATCCAATCGAGGATTCCCGACCAAACGACTGCAAGATAAATGAGAGGTGAGAGAACAGAGACTCTTCCATAACTAAAAGCGTAGGTGAGCGCAAATTGCAAGATCACATAAAAGAGGCCCATCACCACCATTGCAGCCCACTGCACGGCACCGATGCTCTGCCAGTTCCAGATTGCAAAGGGTAGTAAAACAATAGAGGAGACAGCAAAGTAGTAAACAAGAATCAATACTGGCCGCTCGGTATGGCCTAGAATGCGGACTGCAACAAAGGCTATTGCCAGCCCAAGACCCGAAAGAAGGGCAAGACCCATCACCGGTTTAAACCCGGCCGTCGATGGGTGGAGTACAAAAATAATGCCAATAAAGCCAATTAGGACCCCCCACCATATCTTTCCCTGCATTCTCTCTCTTGTCCAAATCCAAAGAATAATGGGAATCATGAGAGGGCCGGTATTTATGAAGAGCACGGCATCAACAAGAGAGAGCTTGTTGATAGAGAGGAAGAAGAAGAGCCAGCTAAAAGCTCCGGCCATCCCTCTTATTAGGTGGGTGCCAATCACACCTGTTCGAAATGCTCCCCAACCCCCTCTAAAATATAGAAGGGGGAGACAAATAAGGAGCCCTACAAGATTTTGGGCTAGGACGACCTGATCGGCGCTGACAGACTCTTGGACATACTTACCCATTGCCGCCGCTACTGCCTGCGCAGCTGAGCCAATGACCAGTAGAAAAGCACCGAGCCAAATCCTCTCGGTACGCGTAACGGCTAAACCCATCTCTTTCTTCCCTACAAACAATTAATTTTCGCGCACTTCAAGGTCCTACTCTCTCTTCGGGCATTGTACTGGTATTACAATTTTTGACATATTTCTCTCACTGCTTTACATGGCTATATACCTGCTTGAAAATGGGAGGAGGGGGAGTAATGACGTTCAGCATCACAAAGGTATTCAAATTAGATATGGGTCACAGGACGTGGACCCAGGACATGCGAAAGGGGCGCGGTAAGGAGTTTTATCACCCAGGCCTCCCCTATCCTGTCAATAAGTGCGCCAACATCCATGGACACTCCCTTTGCGTCACAATTACCCTTGAGAGTGAGACGCTCGATGAGCAAAATTTTGTAATAGATACCGATCTTATTAAGGTTCCCTTTGGAAAGATCATCGACGAGATGGACCACGCCTTTGTCATGGATAAGAACGATGTGCTCTTTGATGAGATGAAGCAGCTGCTGGCAAAGGAAAATCTCAGGCTCTTTGTTGTGGACTTCTCACCAAGCTTTGAAGCGCTCGCAGAGTTCTTCTACAAGGAGCTAAAGAAGATCATCCACCACGGTAACTATCAGGATCTCCTCTCCATCAAGGAGGTCAAGGTCTCTGGCGAGCATACGACAGTGGAGGCTTCCTACCGAGAGTGATCCGTCATTGAGGGTAGAATGTAAGCACCCCTCCCTCATAGAGCAAAATAGAGGCGGCCATTGGGGCTCGTTGCAAGGGTCCGAGCAGCGAGCTCAATTTCTTCACGGCCTCTTTGCGGTTAAAGAGCTCAAACTTCTTGCCTGAATTACTATCGGATGAGGAGTCGTGCTCCCCCGATTCAGATGCCATTTGGCCAGAAGCTCCCTCCTCATCAGGTACGAATTCACCCTCCTCCTCCGGAGGAAGGTATTCGCCCTCATCACCTGCGACCTCTGCCAAAAGAATCTCAGCCTGAAAGGGATAGGGAAGTAGTTCCGCTAAAGCAGAGAGATCTGGCAACGAGGGAAGCACTAGCGCATCATGCTCTGGAGCGCGATCTGCGCGGTACTCTCCCATTAAAGGAGCGTGATCTATCGCATTGAGACTAGCTTCCATCTTCACCTCCCCCTCATTCGTCTCTTATATTAATAAGTTGGAATTATTATTTCAATAATCTTAATAAAGAATTAAGAAAAAAAGGAGTCTCTACTCCTTTTGGCGCGCTTCGAGGAAGCCTTTATGGTGGCAGATATACCAGATAAGAAAGTAGAGCGCTGTTCCAAAGAGGATAACTGAAGCGATAATAAAGGGTGTTTTTAACCAATAACCTGCAACCCACCCCTCTATTATGGGAACGCTTGCTCCAGAGGCGGCGAGAGAGGCATTCCAGGCACCAAAGATCAGGCCCTGATTCTTAGGCCCTGCAAGGCCGGAGTAGAGCATAAAAAAGCCCGTCATCACAATGGTCTGCGAGGCCGCAACTATTGGTATAACCCACCAGAGAATGGCGGGATTAGAAAAGGGCACAAGAGCGCCGATGGCCACAGCCTGGACAAAGAGAAAGATCACCAGCAAGAGGTTCGTATGGACCTTTCTGTATAGCCAACCCTGACAGAATAGGCCGGATGCAAGATACCAGATTGAGGAGTAGAGGTAGACCTCGCTCACATGGTGCTGATCCAGATTGAACTCAGCAACAAGGTAGGGCGACAGGAAGAGGACCCAGAAGGTCCAGCCTGCCCGATTAAAGGACCCCACAAGAAAGGGGGTAACAACTGAGGGCAAATGGAAGACGCCAACAAGCTGAGCTACGGCGTGACGAATGTGGGAGTGACGTTTGCCTTCAAGAGGCTGGGTATGAGTATCTTCCACCGATGCAAAAACCAAGACAAAAGCAATAAAAAAAAGGGCTGCAAGGACCCAGAAGGGTGTACTGAGATCAAAGAGACCTACCATTTGTTTGTCTGAGAGAAAGATAACGAAGAGAGGACCCAAGACCCAGCCAAGACCTCGAAGGGTGGCAAAGATCGCCATATGGCGTCCACGCACTTTGTAGGTTGTGAGAGAAGCAACACCGGATTGGGTCACGGTGATATTTCCTGAGGTCAATCCAGCAAAGAGGCGAGAGATAAAAAAAAGAGATATGCTTCCGATAGACACAGCAATAGCGCTTAGGATAAGGCTAAGGCCGCTACCAAAGGTAGAGTAGAGCAGAATTCTTCGTTCACCAAACCAGTCCGAGAGGCCCCCAAGAATCGGGTTCGAAAGAAGCTGGGTTGCCGGATAGGCCGCGTACATAGCACCTGCAAGCACGAGGCGCTGCTGGGTTGAAAAGCCGGGCAGCGCAAGAGGGCTATCTTGCTGAAGCATGAGAGGGCCGAGGATGATGATCACAATAACAAGAGAGATCAGATCGATAAAGAAGATCATGTAGAGGGCAGTGATTGCGACCTTACGTTGAACAGCCAAAGCACTCCCCTTCTCGAAACAATGCGAGATGAACCGGATCTTACCCTCTCCTCAACTCTTCGTCGAGAGAGATTTTGTAAAATCTAGTCGATGAGCAGTTTGGCTTTTATATTAGCAATGAGCCCACGCATCCTCTCATCTGTGAGCCCTTGAACTGACGGTTCAAATTTATCTCTCCACGTAGGATTGGTGTAGGTTGAAGGCATATCGGCAATCATTGCGAGGAGTTCACGTGTCTTAGGAAGATCAAGAAGAGGTGATCCAAAAAGTGTATTTAAGACCGATTCGCGTGCAGCTGGTATCTGTCTGCTGTGATATCTAAGAGCCATTGCAGCAAGCCGTTGCTGACACGGCGCCGTGCCGCACTCCTCTATAGTTCCTAAGAGAAAGGGCAGCCTGGCCTGATCCATCTCCAGATCAACGTCTTGGACAGGCTGAGCGAACCGTTCCTTGATGGCGCCCATAAGTTGCTTGTCCAGCGCTTTAACCTCCTCACTCTGGTCGATTTCCAGGGAGAGAGCGTGGCGGCAATAAAGAAGGGGCGTTACCCTCTGTCCGATAGCAAGCACCTCCGTAAAATTCTCTCTATAGGAGAGGCACGTGCTAGCTAATAATTGAAGAGACTCCTCTTCTTCCTTACTTTTAGATGCAAGGTGCACCAATTGTGAAATAATTGCGCATTTTTTTGCAGGATCCTTAGCAATAGCTTCATGCCCAGCCTCTATGAACTCCCGCATTGCAGCAAGTGGCTTCCTCTCAATTATTTTCCAAAAATCGAAGCTACTTGAAAGCGTTTGTAAAAGTTCACATAAGCGATCTGGATCTCTAATCAGCGAGTTAACTACCCAAATTCTTGCATCAGAGGATAGATGTTTTATCAAGTCGTTGATAGGAAGGTGCGTTGCAGCGAATTCACACCCCTTTTTGAACTTAGCTTCGTTGACAACCCGGGGCAAGGCATGCTGCTCAGTTGCTATGGCAGTATGCGCCGAGTGGAGAACGTCCATGATTACAAGAAGTCGCGTTTGATCGACCTCCCCTGTAGCTCTAGTGCACCCGTTTAGCAGAGACTCAAGCTGCTCTTCGCTAGCATATCTGATATATCCCATTAGCTCCTGTGGCAAGCTATCGCGCGAGAGTCGCTCGATTTCAGAGGCAAGGGGATTTCCGGCTAAGACAGTTCTAGAAGATTTTTCAGCTGCACGATCGCGGTGAGCTCCTCCCTGCGTGGGGCGGAGTGTATCGATGGTACAGCACCCTTTCATCTTGCTGATTGATTCACCCACCACGGCAGTAGCCGCAATGCAGGCAGTGCTAATAGCAAGTTGACGCCCCGTAACAACCTTATGAAAGACAAAACGGCGCACACCAAAACCAATCCCACAAAGCAGCAGACCGCTGATAGAGAGCCACGCTGCTGGATGCTCGTTAATCCTTTCACACTTACCCATTGCTTAAACCCCCACAAATATTAGTGGGTTGCATTCTACCAAGCCAAAGAAAATAAATCAATTGATAATAAATCTTGCAGTTACTTCCACGTCATTCTATTTGTATTTTTAAATTTACAAAAATTCGATATTAGTTTATCATTAATAAAAAAGTGGAGAAATAAATGGATATTCAAGAGAAATGGCTAGATCAATCGGCTAACCCTCACCCGTGGGTGAATAGGGCCCGCCTCAAAGTAGGAGTGTGGCAAGAAACGCTAGCTAGCCTCTTTCCTTCGATGAATTGCCGCCCAATCCGGGCCGTCCGAGCCCACCCCTTCCTTGCTTGCGCCATTGCAGCGTCTCTTGGGACAGTAGCTGCAGGAATCGCCCTTTTTGTGGTGAGTACCAAGCGGATGCGTGCAGCAGAGCTTAAGCTAGAGGCCCACTTTTTGCGACTCGAGCAGGAAAGCGCCCAACTGCCGCTGCGGGAAGCCGAGATCCATCAGGCCATAGAAAAGCTGCGCAATGCAAGGTGGGACCTCGAGGCTTTCAATGACGCTGACGCTAGAATTCAAGCCCGTATCGACAAGCTCGAGTCCTTTCTTAGGTCCAACCCCGAGCACCTCCACCTTGTCATTCAAAGCGAGGGCTGGGACCTTGATAAGGCCTACCTCCGTCTTGGCGACCACTTATCCTGTCTCCATCAACATAGTGTCGAAGAGGAATTTGTCTTTAACAAGTTGCGCCAAGAGAGTTCAGAAATTATCAGACGGATTGGGGAGTATCAGACCCTTCTCCAAGCCGCTCCTCCAAAGCCTCTTCCGGCTCTCCCTCCATCAATTCCCGCCTATTTGCAGCCACTAAAGACCGCATCGCTTGGCATAGCGGCTGGTGGAACAATAAGTCTTGCGGGCTCTGTGCTCTGCATTAGTGGATTGTGGCTGAGCCACAAATTGCAATCGAGAAGAGAGGTTTAAGGCTCGGAGCCCTCATTCTCTCGTGCCCCATTGACCTTTGCCCCTTTGATCGTCCCCAGGACCTTGGAGGTGGCATCAATCTCAACCCTCCCCTTGCCAGACTCAAAGACAATATCTCCCCTAACGATGGTCCCATC
>JAKBAF010000006.1 GCA_021809305.1 bacterium | reverse complement strand
TTGCTGGTCTGCAAGAGTACATCGGCTTCATCAACCGGCTGCGCGCCTTAAAGGCCGAAGGGGAGCCCCTCTTCAAAATCGTCTCTGCTGCCATCCACGAATCAGGATATCTTGGCTATCTCAAAACAGAAGATGAGGAGAGCTTCCAGGATCGCAAGGAGAACCTAGAAGAGCTCGTCTCTAAGGCTGCCGAATGGGAGATGGCCGTTGAAGAACCAACCTTGTGCGCCTTCCTAGAAGAGCTCTCCCTCAAGTCGACACTCGATGAGACGGGCGAGGATAAGAGGGTTCGCCTGATGACCCTCCACCACGCTAAGGGGCTTGAGTTCAATATCGTCTTTCTTGTCGGCCTTGAGGAGGGGCTCTTTCCCCATATGAACTCTGCAGGTAGCCAAGAGAAGATCGAAGAGGAGCGCCGCCTCTGCTACGTTGGGATGACGAGGGCCAAGGAGCTTCTCACCCTCACCTTAAGCCGCTCCCGCTTCCTCTGGGGCCAACCCCAGATCACCCGTCCAAGCCGCTTTCTAAAGGAGATTCCCCAGCAGTATATCGTCTCTGTAAAGCCTGCTAGGAGGCGCCAATTTAGGTCACCCTCTGTCAAAAAAATCGAACCCAGCGAGCCCACCCACGAGCGCTTCAACCCAGGCGATGCCATCCTACACAACGAGTTTGGCCAGGGGGAGATACAGGAGGCCTACGAAGGGTCTATGGGCCTAATCTACAAGATACTCTTCCAAAAAGATCGCTCTCTCAAGACCATCGTCGCCAAGTACGCTCGCCTCTCAAGGGCGTAAGTAGGACTGCACACGGGGCTAAGCTGTGCAATTTGTGCCCGTGCTCCCCTGAGGAATTCATCCAATTCTAAGTCTGCGGCACCCCACTTCGGGGGTGCGATTCTTGTCTACCTAAACCCCGGGTGAGCGAAGCGTAACCCGGGGTGCATGCAAAGAAAAATTTGCACCCCCGAAGTGGGGTGCTGGACTGGTAGATGATATGAAGAATTCCGGCCGTTTTTGCACTAATTTGGCACAGGTCGCACAGCCTAAAACGGGGCTACCCAGCACTCCCACCGCTGCCGCGGTTTATGAGGGCAGCCCCTATTGGCCAGCATTTTTCTGTCGGTCAAGGAGATAAGGGGTCTATATCAATAAGAACTATAACTGGACAGATCTATTGATTTTAAATCTTGCAAAATTGTTTTAATTATAATACAATTGCAATAAATTAAATCGAGAGGTTGTTGTGGAAAAGACAGTAGATATCGCAGTACAAGCACAGGTAGACGTTCTAGTCCAGGACACTCAAACTAAAACATCCGCGATTCGCTCATGCGCCTCACGTATCACCGACTTAAAAAGATCTATTTATGTAAACAAGCAAATGGTTAACCATGGCTCCTACAAAGTGGAAGCCACCTTGCTGGGGATGGTCGGGGTAATTGGATTCATAGCAGCAGCCGGGATTGCGACTTGGGGCATTCAACAGTGGGTCAGACAACCTAAGAATCGAGTGGCCGCTGTAAATGCGCTAATGGCCATTATATTATCCAAAACCGCGGCAGTGGTGGTCGGCCTCCTCCCAACACAAGCCTCCATCTATCTTTTTAGCACGGACCACAAGAAAAACGTAGAGATTAGCGCGAAAGCTCTGGAATGCGAAAAGGCCCAACTCCAGGAGCGCTTGGAAGAGGCCGGAATTTATGTTCGGGAGAAGGAGACCTTCATCCAACACATGGATAAAGGCCCATTGAAAAGAAGTGCAACTGGAGCGCTACTTGGCCTTATCAAGCTGAAGATCGCGTGCGAGAAGCTTCAGGGACGCAGCCTCTCAAAGTAGGCAAGCCAGATCACCTTCCATCGAAGCGACCTCGTCCTCTCCCGCTTAGCATAGGCGTAGACCTGCTGAGGGGTCATTTTAGAGAAGCGTCGGATCTCCTTATCTCTTAAGCGATAGAGGACAAACCGCGCCCTCTGCTCCTCATGAAAGAGGGTCTGGAGGGAGGAGAGAGCTCTCCTAAACGTTCGATGACGCCAGATAAGCCTTCCCAATGCAAAGAGGGTGATGCCCACCGGAAAGAGGTAGGAGAGCAGCCCCCATCGCCACAACCGCTCACTTCCAAGCGCTACCACAAAATACTCAATCACAAAGGGGACGACCCAACTTGCTAAGTAGAGCCACGCCTCCCAAGCTGAGTGGAGGACAGGACCTAAAAAGCGACGAGCGACAATTGTTGACCCCTTGTAGGCAAAAAACTCCTCGAAGCGATGCTCATTAAAGGCGGCGCGACCTGCGTGCACGAGCTCATGAACCACAAGCTCTTCGCGATCATACATCCCCAAGTAGCGCTCTTGGCGTGCAAAGACCGGGTGGAGCTGGATTGCCGGGAGTGATAGCCCCTCCTCCTGCCAGATAAGCGTTGCCCCAGCATGCCAAAAGGAGAGGCCAACCTTCGAGTAGAAGAGGAAGGCCCAATCGGGCCAGATGCCCCAGAGGGCGCCACAACGCTCGAGCGCCTCCTTAAATTGACCAAGATCTGCCCTCTCACCTCTCTGCGCCTGCAAGATCTCCCTAAACTGCTTCTCTCCATTTACAAGCAGCTCCAATCGCCGACCAAAGGTCTCTGCATCTTCCCCAGGTGCCGGAATAAGCCCCCTTCGGTTCCACTCAAGTAGCTGCCCATCTGTCGCCATTTTCAAAACCCTCTATTAGATGGGTAGAGTACGCGATGTGCGAGTTTTCCGGATGGAAAACTACGCATGAAAAAACGAGCCGCTATCTACGGTCATCTTGTATTAAAACAAAGAATAATACTATTGCTGCCATAAACAGGACTTGTGACATTTGGTTGGAGCTTGATTTTTTCTTGATAGAGGGTTAGCGTGGATCGCCTTTGTAGGAATGGAGAGAGTGCTGTGGAAGAGATCGAAGCGCTGCTTGCTCTCACGCATGTACCAGGAATCGGCCCCAAACGCGCTCGAGTGCTAATCGAGGCCGCAGGTTCCGTTACGGCTGCGCTCAATTTAAGCGAAAAGAGCCTCCAGGAGCTCCCAGGCTTTGGCCCCTCCCTTGCACGCTCGCTTGTAGAGGTGCGCAAGGCGAGAGGGTGGGAAGAAGACATGCGCTGCGCTGCAGCCCGTGATGTCGAGCTAATCCCCTTCTGGGACAAGCGCTATCCTGAGCGACTCCTAAAGGTAGAGGACCCCCCATCTCTTCTCTACGCTCAAGGAGCCATCAGCTGCTGCGAGCAGCTCCCCTTTGCCATCGTTGGGACACGCAACTGCAGTCTTTACGGCCAAGAGATGGCAGAGAAGCTATCAAGCGACCTCTCCGACCTCGGCTTCACAATTATTAGCGGCCTTGCGCGAGGAATTGACACCTTTGCTCATCGAGCAGCGCTTAAGGCGGGCCAGACGGCCGCCGTAATAGGGTCGGGTTTAGCCTCCATCTATCCAAGAGAGAACGAATCGCTTGCAAGCGAGATCCGTAAGAGAGGCGCCCTCATCAGCGAACTTCCGATGCGAACACCACCAGAGCCTAAGAACTTTCCCCGACGCAATCGCATCGTTGCTGGCCTATCAATTGGCATACTCCTCATCGAGGCGCCAATAAATAGCGGCGCTATGATCACCATGCGCCTCTGCCAAGGCCTTGGCTTGCCACTTTTTGCGATACCGGGAAGAATTGATGGCGGCTCCTTTGAGGGAAACCATCAGCTCATCAAAGAGGGAAGCGCAAAACTCGTTGAGAGCGGCAGAGAGATCGCCGCCCACTTTGGGATAAGCGGCAGAGCCTCGCCCAAAGCCCAAGTCACAGAGCTCACCGCCGAAGAGAGAGATCTCCTAAAGCGAATGAAGAGCGAAGAGCTCTCCATCGATGAGATCTCCCTTATGAGCGGAATGAACGTTCGTGCTGTAAATGTACTTCTTATGGGCTTAGTACTTAAAAAAGTCGTAAAAGAGCACCCTGGAAAACTATATAAAAAGTCGGTGACCATTCATGGGTAAGGCCTTAATCATCGTCGAATCACCGGCGAAGATCAAAACACTAAGAAAGTTTCTAGGGAATGACTTCCTCTTCGAGTCATCGATTGGCCACATTCGCGACCTGCCCGAAAAGGAGTTCGGCATCGATATCGAAAACGATTTTGAGCCGCAATACGCGACACTCCCCTCCAAGGAGAAGGTCATCGAGGCGCTCCAGCGCGCCGCAGCTAAGTGCGACGTTGTCTACCTCTCCCCCGACCCCGACCGCGAAGGTGAGGCTATCGCCTGGCACATCGCAGAGATCCTTCCCAAGGGAACCGTCATCAAGCGAGCCGCCTTCCACTCCATCACCAAAGATGCCGTTATTAAAGCGCTCGAGCACCCAGAATCGATTAACTACGCACTTGTTGATGCCCAGCAAGCAAGGCGCCTCCTCGATCGCATTGTCGGCTATAAAATCTCCCCCATTCTCGCAAGGCGCGTCCTCGGCGGCCGCCGCACGGGCGTCTCCGTCTCTGCAGGGCGCGTCCAGTCGGTCGCCCTAAAACTTGTTGTCGATCGCGAAAAGGAGATTGAGGCCTTCAAGCCTGTTGAATACTGGAATCTCATCGTCACCCTCAAAAAAGAAGACGATGAAAAATCCTTTAAAGCCTTCCTCCACTCCATCGATGGCAAGCGCGTTGAAAAGGAGTCGCAAGAGGGGAAAGAGGTCGCCCTCATCCCCGATGCCGCCACAGCCGACCGATTAAAGAGCCGTCTCAAAAAAGGCGAATTTAGCATCACCCGTGTTGAGCGCAAGGAGAAGAAGCGCCATCCAGAGGCCCCCTTTATCACCTCCACACTCCAGCAAGAGGCGTCACGCCACTACGGATTCTCCGCTACACGCACGATGTCTGTCGCTCAGAAGCTCTACGAGGGGATCGACATGGGTGAGGAGGGCGCCGAAGGGCTTATCACCTACATGCGTACCGACTCCGTCCAAGTTGCCCCCGAGGCCATTGGTGCCGTGCGCAGCAGGATCAAAGCGCAATTTGGCGACGACTACCTCCCTGAGAAAGCCCGCCTCTATTCCAGCAAGAAGAGCGCTCAAGAGGCCCACGAGGCGATACGCCCTACCAATCTGAACCACCCACCTGAAAAGGTGCGCCCCTTCCTCTCCAAAGAGCAGCAGCAGCTCTACACCTTGATCTGGAAGCGCTTTATGGCCTCGCAGATGGCCTCCGCCATCTATGATACCGTCTCAGCAGATATCACAGCGGGCGATGGCCTTCTCCTTCGCGCTACCGGATCGACGCTAAAATTCGACGGCTTTCTAGCCCTCTACGAAGAGCGCTCCGATGAGGAGGAGGGCGATGGCGGCTCCAAGACCCTCCCCCCTCTTACAGAAGGGGAGCCCCTAAAGCCCCTCAAGATAGATGCTGAGCAGTCCTTCACACGCCCCCCTCCACGCTTCTCTGAAGCCTCTCTTGTTAAAGAGCTTGAAAAATCAGGAATTGGCCGCCCCTCCACCTACGCCACCATCATGAACAAGATTCAAAGTCGCGAATTCACGGTTAAAGAGCAGGGGCGCCTCAAGCCAACTGAGCTCGGCCGCGTCTGCGCCGCCCTCCTCGAGGAGAGCTTCCCCCTCATCATGAACGTCGACTTCACGGCCAAGATGGAGGATACCCTCGAGCTTGTTGCAGAGAGCAAAAAAGAGTGGAAAGTGGTCATCAGAGAGTTCTGGGCAGACTTTCTCCCCACACTGGAGTCCGCCGAAAAAGAGGCCCACGTCCCCCGTATCGAGACCGATATCCTCTGTCCCAAGTGCGGCAAGCACAACCTCCAAAAGATCTGGTCGAGGTCACGCTACTTCTACGGCTGCGCCGGCTACCCAGAGTGCGAATACACAGGCGCCATCGAAGAGCAGACCTTCGATAAGGCAGCCTTCAACCCCGACTTCGATTGGGACCAGCCCTGCCCCGTCTGCAGCAAAGAGATGAAGCTGCGCCACGGCCGCTTCGGCCCCTTCCTCGGCTGTATCGACTACCCCACCTGCCGCGGCACCGTCCACATCCCAAAGAAGGGCGAGTTAATCGTGGCGCAAGGCGATCTGCCACCCTGCCCCGCCATTGGCTGCCCCGGCACCCTCACCGCCCGCAGATCGAGGTTTGGCAAGACCTTCTACTCCTGCTCCACCTACCCCGAATGCGATGTGATCGTTAATGACCTGAAGGATGTCGAATCAAAATATCCCAACCACCCCAGAACCCCGTACGTAAAAGCGGCCCGCAAAGGGAAGGGTGAGCCCAAAGCGACAAAAGCCACAAAAGCCGCAAAAGCTCCTAAAAGTGGCGCCAAGGCCGCTAAAGCAACGAAGGCAGCCACACCTAAGGCTGCTAGATCCGGCCCCACCTACGCCCCCTCAAAAGAGCTCGCCGCCCTCGTTGGCGATAAACCCCTCACACGCCCCGAAGCCACCAAGCAGCTCTGGGTCTACATCAAGGCGCACGACCTCCAAGACCCCTCCGACCGCCGCCTTATCCGCCCCGACGCCAAGCTGAAAGCGCTCTTTGGCTCATCCGACCCCCTCAATATGATGAAGCTCGCTGGTGTCATCAGCCGCCATCTGAGTTAGCAGGAGGCAGCAGGGGGCTAACGCCGCCCCCTGCACCCCGGCGACAGGGCGATGTTCGCCCTGTACCCCCAATTGTTATGAGCTTAAGGCCGTAGCGGTTCCGTGGCCAACATGCTGCGGAAAGAGAAAAGCCGCCCGGACGGGCCGCTTTTTAGAGGGGTTTTACGCGGCTAAGAGGGAATACCGAAGACGTGCTTGAGCGTACCAACCTCGGCAGATAGTCCACCTAGCTCTTCAGAGGTTTGGCCAAGAGCATCGAGCTTCTCAAGAAGCTCGCCAAGGGCGTTAGAAGCTCTGATGGCCTCAGCTGCTTGCCGGGTGATATCGCCACTCTTTAGGATGATATTGTAGGAGAGGATGGCGCTACGATTTTCACTATTTTCGGTGCTCTGCGACGAGCTCCCAAGAGGGATGGTATACGGCTCTTTGCTTCGAAGAACAACCGCCGTGAAAGAGTGGACAGGTTTCTCTCGATCAACAGTAAAGACGCCCCGATCAGAGGTGCAGGGGTCGGTATCGTGAATATCGTACTCCTGCCAACCTAGTGCATTAATAGCAGCAGCATGGCCGTGGGTGCCCTCGTTGCTCGCTATACCTGTAGAGTCAGCATCCTTTGTGAAAAGACCGAGCTGGATAGGCTCTATGGTGCGCTCTCCATCCTTGGAACCTCCAAACAAGAGGGTGGGCAGCTGGTATTGTAGATCGCTCATATAACCGTAATCTGGAAGGCGAATAGCCTCTGGCTTTGGTGGAAGATCGCCCCAAATCAGTATATACGCCGCCTGCACTGGATAGGAGCGGACCTCGCGAGGCAGTGAAGGTAGCCGGCTTGCCATTTTTGGGGTGATCTCAATGCGTGCCAGAAGAGAGCCATATAGGTTGCTCTCACGGCTATAGCGATTGATCACGGGAGAGGGGAAGTGGTGGAAGTCGTTATTCCATTCTCGGGGAGGGCCATTGAGGTTCAGATCGAATGTTGTGTATTCAGCACCTCCGTGGCTGCGAATCCACTCATTTTTAAGTCGTGCATCCTGAGAGCGTACTCTGTCAAGTGACACAGCCTCTTCAACAGTGCCATCGTCAATCCAAGGAAAGACCTCTCGTGGGGGAGGTGGAGCTGGACGTGGGGCTGGAGGGTCGCGATGAGGCGGTATGGGGCCTGCAGGCGCTCCTGCACCAGGTGCTGCCGGTAGATAATTGGCCGGGCCTTGAGGGGCAAGCGAGGGTAGCGGGCGGGGAGGCTCTTTTGAACATATAGACTCTTTTAAACCTGCATAGCCAACACCGATCCCGATCGAGCCCCAAACCCAACGCTCGAGGCTCTCCATATTAATTGCCGGCGGCTTCCAGAAGACAAAACCGAAACCCACAGCTGCAAAAAGAGCGCCAGCCACACCCATCGCGGGCGCTTGGCACCTCTGAAGAAGGCTCCTGGAAGCGAGAGGATCTGTCTGCATTCAAATTTCCATCAAATTATGAATGATCATTATATCATAAATCCGGCTCTTTGTCTAGGAATGGGAAGAGATTGAAAGGGGGGGTCTGAATGGGGCCGTACCGAAAAACGGACGGCCCCAAGAGTGTAAAAGATAACTACTTAAATAGCTTGCGGCCAGAAGTGGCCAATCTCGTGGGTAACGGCAAGGCCAATATCAGCAGCTGTTCTATCGATCCCAACTACTCCCGCTAGGGGTACCTGTGCGAAGTTGTGGTTCTCAGTAACGGAGGGGAGAGTCAGTTTTATCTGGGTTGGGGGCTTCGGTACCTTCATCGCCTCTGCGGTGAAGGGAAGAGGTCGCGTAAGATCCGCTTTTACTCCATGGAAAGGGGTTCCGCCGTGTGTTGGTCCTACTTCAGCCATTGTCTTCCTCCTGTTGCAAGAGTTTCATTCTATGCCGGTTAGCTCCACTTTAGAGCGGGCGCCTCAACCGCATATGGCAGCAGGCTATCATAAAATTGAATTTTCAATAGCTTAAAAATATCTTCATCCAAAAAATGGAGTATCTTCGATACGCCTGCGCTTTATACTGCTTTTTTGTTCGCTTCCCAAATCAATGTGATCCTCTTTGGATTCCTGAAATCCAAATGTTCCTTGCATATTCTGAACGATAATCGTCCCAGAAGGATCGGGAAGAGCCGGATCAGCACCCAATTCTAGAAGATGGTGGACAACCCCGGTGTCCTTTGGATAACGCAGGCTACATGCAGTTGCAAAGGTGAGGAGGTTAAACGATCCTAGAGTAGCGTTTGGACCCGTGAAAAAGAGCCCCATGTCCAAAAGCGGCAGAGAGGGTACTTCGATCCCCGCTCTTACTAGCCTCTCTAACCACCCCTTCTCGGTAAAAAAAGTATAACTTGCATCCAGAAACCGAAAAGCACTCTCTTCACTCCTTTCAACGTCTTTGATTTCAATAAGAGCCGTCTTTAGCTTCGAAGCCCAAGTCAAAACAGAGCACCAGGAGGGCGTTTTTTGAGAGGCGTCAAAGGTGATGACCTCAAATCGCATAAGAGGTGAGATGCACCCATAAAACTCTCTTGCTACTCTGTGGCGCCACGGTTTTGAAAGCCGAGCGATTTTATTCAATTTGTCGCCCCAAGACAAGCGATTGTAGATGCCATCAACAAGCTCAAATGGCAGATCAGGGAGCGCAGATTCTCTCGATGATGTAGCTTCCATTTCTTTTCTACTCCTTACCCAAAAGCCAGCTCGATTTGTTGATACTGACGCATAAGATCGCGGGCGCGAGCGGCCTCTTCAAATTTTAGCCCTTTAGCCGCCTGCTTCATCTCCCTCTCACACTCTTTTATCTTCTCACGCACCTGATCGAGTGTCAGGTGGCCGTGTGGCCGCAGGGCAACTTCCTTCTTCTCTTCACTCTCTAAGGCTGCCGCCAGTGGCTCTGCAATATCAATTGGGCGTGAGATGGTGCGCGGGGTAATGCCATGCTCTTCATTGTAGCTCGCCTGGACCGCACGGCGCTTCTCTGTCACCTCAACTGTCTGTTTGATCGAATCGGTCAACCGATCAGCATACATGATCACCCGACCATCCTTATTGCGCGCCGCCCTACCGCACGTCTGAATAAGGGAGGTGGCGCTTCGCAAAAACCCCTCCTTGTCAGCATCGAGAATAGCCACAAGGGAGACCTCGGGAATATCGAGCCCCTCTCGCAAAAGGTTAATACCAACGAGCACATCAAAGACGCCGAGCCGAAGATCGCGAATAATCTGTATCCGCTCCAAGGTGTCGATATCTGAGTGGAGATACTTAGCCTTCACCCCGACCTCAAGAAGGTAGCGGGTCAGCTCCTCGGAGAGACGCTTGGTGAGCGTTGTCACAAGCACCCGCCCTCCAAGGACGACATGTTGGCGGATCTCCTCTAAGCAGTCATCAACCTGCAGCGTTGCTGGCCGTACCTCAATTTTCGGATCGAGAAGCCCTGTTGGCCGGATGATCTGTTCCACAACAACGCCTCCCGACTCCTTCACCTCCCACACCGCAGGTGTTGCCGAGACGTAGACTGCCTGGCCAATGCGCTCATAGATCTCCTCAAACTTAAGCGGCCTGTTATCAAAGGCAGATGGAAGGCGAAATCCAAATTCGATAAGGTTGGCCTTGCGAGCCCTGTCACCATTGTACATCGCGTTCAGCTGAGGAATCGTCTGGTGCGACTCATCAATAACGAGCAGAAAGTCACTTGGAAAGTAGTCGAGCAAGCAGGGAGGCGGATCGCCAGGATTCCGCCCCGAGAAGTGGCGCGAGTAGTTCTCAATTCCCTTGCAAAAGCCGACCTCGCGTATCATCTCGAGGTCGTAGAGGGTCCTTTGCAAGATCCTCTCCCTCTCAAGCAGCTTCCCCTCACTCTCAAACTCAGCAACACGCAAGGTAAGCTCTTCGCGTATCGTTTCGATGCCGCGCAGACGGACCTCCTCTGGTGTAACGTGGTGAGAGGCGGGGTAGAGGGTAAACTGCTCCATGCGGCGGCGCACCGACCCCGTCAGCGGATCGATCTCACTAATGCGCTCAATCTCTTCATCGAAGAACTCCACCCGATAGGCCAGCTCATCCTCATACGCCGGAAAGATCTCAAGGACATCGCCCTTGGAGCGAAAAGTCCCGCGCATAAAGTCCATCTCATTTCTCTTATAGCGCATCTCAACGAGGTGGAGGAGCATCTCATCCCAGCGAAGCGATGCACCCACCTCAAAATGGAGGTTCATCTTCGCGTAGTACTCAGGCAGCCCCAAGCCGTAGATACAAGAGACCGAGGCGACGATAATCACATCTTGCCGCTCAATCAAAGAGCGGGTTGCACTAAGGCGCATCTTGTCGATCTTGTCATTGATCGAGAGGTCCTTTTCGATATAGGTATCTGTGCGCGGGATGTAGGCTTCTGGCTGGTAGTAGTCGTAGTAGGAGACGAAATACTCAACGGCATTTTCGGGAAAGAAAGACTTAAACTCAGAGTAGAGCTGCGCCGCTAAGGTCTTATTGTGGGCAATAACGAGTGTTGGCTTGGAGAATTTGGCAATCACATTGGCCATCGTAAAGGTCTTACCAGAGCCTGTGATGCCAAGCAGCACCTGCCCCCGTTGCCCCTCCCGAATCCCCTTTGTGAGCGCTTCAATTGCAAGGGGCTGGTCACCGCACGGCTGATACTCTGTTTTAAGACGAAACATGACGCTCTTTGTCCATTCTCTCTCTTGCAATTTTGGAGATCTTTTTCCATCCCCCCTGCAGCCCCATCGCTGATCTCACCTCGCGCACCGTTGCATTTGAGACCTCAATCATCCGCTCTGTTCCCTTATAAATAACCTCTTCCACATAGCCCTTGTCCCGCTCAAACTCAGCTCGCCTCTTCCGGATTGGATCTAAAAAGGCAT
>JAKBAF010000005.1 GCA_021809305.1 bacterium | reverse complement strand
TCTTGTCGGCGCTGTGGCTGGCCTTGTGGACATCACCTGCGCGGCTTAGACACTCCACATACCAGAAAGAGCACATACAGAAGGTCCCCTCACCGCCTGTCAGCCCATCTGTGAACTCCTCGCCCGTTAGGTAGCGATAGACAAGAGAGTCGTCCACTAAGGTGCAGCGGGTTGCCTCAAGTGTCGAGAGCCACCTGGGATCCTTTGGGCTAATAAATCGAACCAAAGGCATCAGGAGATTAGCCGCATCGAGTGACTTGGAGCCCTTGTACTGAACAAATGAGGCCAGCTGGGGATCCCAGAAGTCGGTAAAGACTTGCCGGTAGATCTCATTGCGCTGTCTCCCCCACTCCTCAAGTGGAGCTGGAAGAGAGCGTTTAGTAGCAAGACGAATCCCCCGATCAAGCGCCACCCAGCACATAAAGCGCGAGTAGAGAAACTCCTGAGGCCCTGCTCGCGACTCCCATATTCCCGAATCCTTGGACTCCCAGTTAGCGCTCACCCAGTTGAGAAGGCGCACTAAATTGCGCCAAAGATCGTAGGAGATGGGAGAGCCGAACTTATCATAGAGATAGACAGAGTCCATCAACTCTCCATAGATATCGAGCTGGAACTGGTTGTAGGCCCCATTGCCAATACGTACAGGCCGCGACCCCTTGTATCCGTGAAGGTGGTCGAGCCTCTCCTCTGTCAAAGTGTGCCGCCCATCAATGCCATACATGATCTGCAGTGAGCCATCGGGTTCAAGCTCTCCGCACCGTGCCTCGACCCATTTCATAAAGGCCGCAGCCTCCTCTGTATAGCCGAGTCGAATCAGGGCGTAGAGCGAGAAGGAGGCGTCGCGAATCCAGGTGTAGCGATAGTCCCAGTTGCGCTCCCCTCCAATCTGCTCTGGCAGCCCAAATGTAGGAGCTGCCACAAGGGAGCCGTGCAATCTTGAGGTGAGCAGCTTAAGTGTCAGTGCCGACCTGTGAACCACCTCTCTCCAGCGCCCCTGATATTTGCAGCGCCCAATCCAAGAGCGCCAATAGTTGAGTGTCTTTTTAAACGAATCTGAGACGTAATTCGGGTCTTTGCACCGCGACGCCCCTCCCTCACACACATCTTCCATGATAAAGGGAGTTGACTCGCCATGCGACAGGGTGAATTCGGCAACCGCTGCGCCATTGACAATCTTTAGTGGCACCTCAGAGATAAGACGAACAGCTATCCCATCCCTTCCCTGTGAGATAAAGAGGGCCTCCCTCCGATCCTCACTTAAGTGGACCGTGTGCTCTGCACGTGCGTAGTCAAAGCGGGGAGCAAAGAGCATGCGATAGGGAACCTCCCCCCGGACAGTCTTTACCCGGCGTACCAGGCAGTGCACTTGAGGATCATCCTCGACCGGCATAAAGTCGGAGACCTCAGCCACCCCATCCTGAGAGAGAAAGCGGGTCAACAAGATGCACGACTCGGGAAGATAGAGCTGCTTGTTACGAACGTTGCCTAGAAGAGGGGCGATGGTAAAGCGCCCCCCTATTTCATCATCGAGCAGAGCTGCAAAGAGTGAGGGCGAGTCGAAATAGGGAAAACAGCAAAAGTCAATCGACCCATCCATCCCACACATGGCAGTGGTATGCATGTTTCCAATCAACCCGTAATTCTCAATTGGCTGATAAGCCACCTCACACCTCCTGCTTCTCTCCTATACTGATTTTGCGTATCCCTGACTACCGCTTTAGTGGGAAGCCCTACTTAGGCTATGATAGCATAAAAAAAGGGAGGAGTATCGATGAGAGGCATATGGCTGTTTGCGGTGGCACTGCTCTTGATGGGATCGGATGTTAAAGCCATGACTTTGACAGAGCGGCTATACGAGGCGCGTGTGGGGGACTACCTTGTGACGATGCAGGGGCGGACCTATACACTGCTGCTGGTGAGGGGACGCAGTGACGCAGAGGTGCAAATTGAGGAGGTGGTGGTTCCGGAGTGTGTGAAAAACAAAGGGTCCAGCTGGCGGACTTGGTTTGAGCGTGGCGCTAAGAACCACACCTCTTGGATGGTCTACAGTATAGACCTCAGCGAGGGACGAGTGAAGCGGTGCTACTCATTTTCGCGAGGAGGGTGGGTCGATTTTTCTAGCACGGACCATTTTCTATCCACGCTGCTGAACTTGAACTTTCTACCCATTGTGAACCGGAAGCGGGTGGGACCGGCGCCGGCTTTTGGACAGCCAGACACCAGGCCTGAGTGGAATCCACAGCTTGTCTATCAAGGCGTGAAGGTCAAGGATGCCTCATTTGTTGCCTATGAGGGGTTGTGGCCCAAGGATGGCACAGAGCTTGCCGGAAGGAGGGTCACAATCTATCTGCCAGCTCGGGGAGACCTCTATCCGGCCCACTTTCCCTATTGGATTGAGATGTCGCCCACACTACCAGATGGCAAGGTTCGGGTGGTTGATTCTGGGAGTCACCTCCACTCACCACAACCCCTGCTACACACGGGGCCGCACACGGGATAGGTGATCAACAACCTTTTGTTGTTGACAACCGTTCCACCTGGTTTTCCACAAGATGTAACGAGAGGTTGCATCAGTGACTTGCGTCAGAGCTCAATAGACTTAAAGCTCTGTAAATTAGAAGATTACGAAAAGACCACCCCATTTTCTCCAATGAATCACGCTCCCCAGGAGAGGCCTTTTAAGAGGAGAAGATCATCGACATCCTCCTCACTTATGAACAAACTTCCCACAGGCTAGGGGATTATCAGGCCTCTTTCTGGCGCGGCTGGTTCATAGCAGATTTAAGAGTTGGCGTGCTACAAGTAATTTTCGTTAACAATACCTTCCAGGGGTGAGCCAGGGGTAAGCCAGGGGTAAGTAGGGGCGGTGCGGGGGATTGAGAAGGGCAAATACACAACTCAAATTAAGCCATTCGCGGCGGATATTGCGCTCGGGTCTGCGCTCGTACAAGAGGCAGTGGAGTCGCTTGCCCAAAGAGCGTCTTGAAGAGTTTGAGTGGAGCCTCCGGGAGCTGGACCTCGCCTGTGTTGAGAAAAGAGAGGTCGATGCAAGCGAGCTTGCGCTAAAGGTTGAGGAGATCCTCTCTAGCAACAGGTGGCCAAATCATTGGGTTGTCCTGGGAGAGACAGTCGTTGCCGTCGCATTGGCTCTGCTCTTAAGCCTTCTTGTCCGCCAGATCTGGTTTGAGCCTATGGAGATCCCAACAGGATCGATGCGACCCACCTTTCAGGAGCAAGATAGGGTCGCTGTTTCCAAGACAGTCTTTGGAGTGAACGTTCCACTTAAGAGGGGCCATGCTACCTTCAATCCCCACCTTGTCGAGAGGACGGGGACGTTTATCTTCACCTCCGAAGATATGGACATTCCCGATCAGGAGACCACCTACTTCCTCCTCTTCCCAGGAAAGAAGCGGCTTGTTAAGCGGTGCATGGGGAAGCCAGGAGATGTCCTCTATTTCTATGGCGGCAAGATCTTTGGGATCGATCGAGAGGGGCGTGATCTGATAGAGCTCCGAGAAAGCCCTTGGATGGAGGGAATTGAGGCGATCCCCTTTATCACATTTGAGGGCAAGGTAGTGGCAAAGGGGCGAGAGCTAAGTGGCCTCTTTACACAGGTCCTCCTCTACCAGATGAACATCCTGGCAGGGCGTCTTGAGGCGAGCGCTAAGGGAGAGATCAAGGGAGAGCTTCGAGTAGGTGATCAGTGGGTAGCCGATGACCCGCTTGGACCCACGGAGATGTTGCATACCTATAGCCAGCTCTATGGCGTTGGCAACTATGCAATGGCAAGGCTCCTGACGCCAAATGAGGCTCTGCAGCTATCATTGCTGCCGCCGGGTGGCCCCTTACAACTCCTCTATCTAGAACTGCGCCACCATCCGAGTTTCAGCGATCCACACCCCTACTTGGGCCACGATTTGGAGGGGCGGCTGCGACCCATGCTAGCCACGCAAACCTCTCTTTTGCCCCTCGGAGAGGAGCACTTGAAGAGGCTCTTTTCCCACCTCTCAACCTCACGCTTCGCAGTTCGGGGGGGGTACGCGAGCCGCGTGGGAGTGCAACCGAGCGCGCTCTCTGCCCGCTTTGAGGGTGTTCCTGATGGATCTTATGAATTTGAATCAGGTGTGCTCTACCGCATAGGGTGGGGCGGAATTCGCACTCTCCTACCCTCCGATCATCCGCTCTACTACCCCTCTCCAGAGAGGATCCAAGGGCTCTTTAATCTCGGCATCGATTTTTCGCGCCTCTATGAGCCACGCAGCGCAAGCCAGGCCGCCTATCCGCACCGCTACGCCTACTACCGAGAAGAGGCGCTCTACGTGATGGGAGCCCCTCTTATGAGCGCGCAAGATCCCTCTCTTTTGGCCTTTCAAGAGGGTGAGATGAGGCGAGCTGAATCTAGTCGCCCTTACCTCCCCTTCATCGATACAGGGCCTCCTTTAAAAGAGGGCAAGATCGACCTCGATTTTATCCGCACCTTTGGCTTAAACGTTCCCGAGTGCATGTACATGGCCCTAGGGGATAACCCACCTTCAAGCGGCGATAGCCGCCTTTTTGGCTTTGTTCCCGAGGAGAATCTTCAAGGCGCCCCCCTCTTTATCTTCTGGCCCCCCGGCCCACGTTGGGGAGGGCCGGCACAAAAGCCCTACCCCTTTTTTAATTGGCGATCGGCCACCCTTTGGGGATTGGTAATCCTTCTCGTAGCCGCCTATCTTGCGCGCATCCGGTGGCGGAATCGCCATCCTCAGTTCAAGAAGCTTTCCCAGGATTGAAGATGTCGAAGCTAATAATCTCCGTTTCGCCAAGTGCGCCGCCGTGCATCAAGAGGTGATCCCCCACAAAACGTAATCGAGTGCTGGGTTGACGCTCACATGAATAGAGCAGCGTTGGACTCAATTCTCCACTCTGAGCAATGCGCCAAAATTCAACTATACTACCATTCTTGGAGGCCAAAAAGAGTGAATCGCCTTTTACAAAGCCCGCGTATTCCAAGTGGCTTCCTGTTTGGAGTGTGACCCATCGATCTTCGCCCAAGGATCGAATCTGGATACCAGAGAACAGACCTCTCACGACGTAGACCTTTGTTCCCACTATATACGTTGATAGGCTTCCGATCCGCAGTTCGGAATGGGCGATGTCATCGATAACCCCTACGTACCGGTTGGCTGAAGGATCGAATATTTTAATACCGACTGAATGCAATGCCCGTCGCTCTTTCGGATCCTTGTGCGATGAATGCCCTACCATGAATAGATCACCCTCTTTTTTCCGAATAACGTAAATACACGAAATGGAGGGTTCAAGCGACAACTTCAGTGACGTGCCCCCCTCCTTCTCACTTGGCGAATCGAGAGGATCGATGAACTCCAAGTTGCCGTTTGTGAGAAGGCCTATCCACTGCTTGCGCTCAATTGTGCAAAAGAAGAGGTCATCATAAGGCCTGCCACAGGCAATTTCTCTCTCTTGCTTCGCGTAGGTGCTAAGGTTGAGCAGGGTTATCACCGTACGCCCCTCCCCTATTCGCCCCAGGGTCACTCGGGATGGGTGCCCTTGTGCCGTCATACGAGGTGCAACACCTCTCTCGGACCAGGAAGTAATATAGGCAAGTATCTTACCCTCGCTTGTGTCAAGAATAGTGTAGCAATTGAGCGAGAGGCCATGGGTCATTTGGCCCTGCAAAGAAGGTGGGGGTTGCTTTGCTACAAACTCCATAGCTGGGGAAAAGACGCTCACAGCTCCATTGCTTAGAAGAACGGCTGCAGAGTTAAGGCCCTTCTCTACCGCCAAGGTCACAAATGCCTTGGGTTTGCCATCGAGGGTAATTATCGAGCTCTCTTCTTTCGAAGAGTTCCATACCGTTAAAGAGGGCAACCGATCTATGTACTCCGCATCAGGCTCACCTATTGAAGCAAAGACCCACCATTGCCCTCGGAGGCCCTCCACCTTAACAGGGGCGATTTGGCTGCTCACCCCAACCATTTTCTGTAAACTGCAGCCGCCTTTCTCGAACTCTCTTTCCCAAGCATTACATATGCGGGCTTTAACATATGACTTTACACTTATTTCGCTGGGAGGGAGCTGATCTCCAACAAGCGGCAAAAAAGCCTTCCAAAGTATATTATCCGAAGTAACCCGATGCCACTGCTTGCAAACAAGACCAAGAGAGGCAAGATCCTTTATTGCCTGTAGCTTCTCGGAGGGGGAAGATCCTTCAGGAAATGAGACGAGCTGCCCAAAGATCGAGAAAAGAATCTCCTCTAGAAACTGTATGCGAGGCCGGTGGCGCTCAACGGAACCACCAAGGACCTCGATCTGCCCATAGAATGCGGCACGCTCTTCTTTAAGCCGAATGAGCTCTCCCTTGATCAACCTTGCACCGGTCATCGACAGCACTTTATTCGCTCTGAGGTCATTTTTTAAATCTCTGATCGCGCTCTTCGTCTTTTCTAAGGTTTGCTGCAGCGCTTCTAAAGAAAAGGAGGGCATCTCGGCTCGAATTATTTCCTGATTGTATATCTGTTCTTCTGCTACGCGCTGCATCTTCTCTATCACCCTCTGTCTATTTTGAATTCACATAATCTCTTATCAATAAATCATCTACGATAGCCACTGTAAAAAAGAACTCCCATTCACACAACAAAATTCGACAATCTTTAAATAAAAAAAATAGAAAGGTGAAATAATGGAGGACATAATAAAGCAATAACGAGCAAAGGAGAGAATAATGGAACAAGCTCAACCACTGTCTAGAACTTCTTCACCTACCACAGCCCATCAAAGCCTCCCTGCAAGGCGTAAGGGGGGGCTTGGGCAATTCCTTCGCCAGACAGCCGGGCAATTCTTCGGGGACGATGCTGAGAAGAAAGCGGCTCGTACCCGCCCTGTATCAACACGCTCAGTGAAAGAGGAAGCCCCTAAGGGTGAAAATAGGGCCCATCCAATCGTTGACGACTTCGTCTATCTACAGATGGGAGAGAAGGAGCAGGAGGCTCCTCTCTCGGAAGAGGAGAAAGCATGGATCACGCAATACGCCCAAGGCGGCACAGATTTCCGCGCCAACATGGAACACGAAATTCAACGCAAGCCAGATTTGACAGTTGAATTAGCCGAGGACTTCATCACAGAAAAGCCGATGGAGAAGTTGAAAAGGCACTTTGAAATAATTACCCGCAAGTTCGCGCCGAATGAAGTGCCTCCGGCAGTTATTGCCACAGTAATTCAAGAATTTCTTAAAACACAAGAGGCCGTACTAAACCATCTGAGTGCAGGCTGGAATCATCTGGATCATAAGACTCAGCTAGCTGTTGTAAAAGCGGCAATCGAGGTCTATCGCACCGACAGCTTAAAAGAGCTCGTTTCAGAGCTTAGCGCGAAGAATCAGGAAAAAGTTGAGGGTATTTTGACACGCGATCTCTCCATGCTGCAAGGCTCGCTCTCACGGGAGGCTAAGATCAAGGCCCTCATCAAGCGATGCTGTCCAAATGAAGCGACAAAGCAAGAGGCTGAACGCCTTTTTACCCAGGTAGAGCCGCGGCCAGTAGCTATTCAACAGATACATCGGCTCATTGCAGGGATTGAAGGTAATAGCGCTAGTAAAGAAAGCGAAAGTAGAGCAGGAGGACACTGGATAGACCTCTATTCAGACCTTGCAAGGGGTCAGCTTACAGCTACAAGCCTCCTCTCTTTCCACGCGCCCTACTTCAAAGTTAGCCGACCAGGGACGAGGGGGATCGGAGTGCCGCAAGCGGAAGCTGACCTTTTTAAAGAGAGCGTTGACGGCCTCTTCGCCTCCGCCATAAAAGCCGAGTTTGGTGAGCACATAGCCGCCGCCTGGGCTGTCAGGACCGCAGGTCAAAGCGCTCAAAAAAAACAAGCATCCGCTAGCGTTTTTTTAGACGAGCTCGGGGCAGTTAAAAACTTCAATGAAGCGCAGCGCGCAGCCCTCCTTGTCCTTACTCTTCGCAATGAGCTGATATACGCGAAAGAAGGTCAGCAAGAAGAGCGTTGGTTCCAAGTGATGAAGCAACTTCTCAATCATCCTAACTCTCTTAAGATCGCTTTAAAGCAGCAACACAAGGCTATTTTCGGAGAGGGAAGTGATCCTCTTGCAAAACTCGGTGCACGTATTAAGGCAAGACCTCAGACCCACGAGCTCACGAACGCCACCAAGTCGGAGCTGCTGCGCCAGCTTGGATGCGCCCTACAGAGCAGCCGTGATCCTGAGATCGCAGCAGCCCAGTGCATCATCGATTTTCTTGAAGAGAGACACAGCCAACTGGGCGATACAGCGATCGATCGAAGCGACCTTCTGGCTCTTTTGCAAGAGAGCTATATTTGCAAGAACTTGCAACAACTCGGATTTAAGGCCGAGCAGATAAGGACGGTTATGGAACTTGTTGCCACAACACGGAGCGGGATAGAGGCGCAGGTAGCGGCCCAACCTTTTGAATACTCCCCAACTGCCTCAGCGGATGCATCGTTCCCGGAAAACGCTAAGGGAGCAATTAGGGAGATATTTAGTAGAGAGCAGTCCTTTAGGCAGGACATGCTGGAGCTCGCTTACTCTCGGGACAAAATTATTAACTACACTCTGATGGGGGCCGCTTCAGCGCAAAAGGCAGGCATTCAGGGGGTTACAAGAGAGGAGCTCGAGTCGTATTTTGATGGAATAGAGCGGCTTGTCGCCGCGAGCGAGGAGTTTAACACCCTCCTAAATCGCGCCTATCAAGGGGATCCCGAGCATCAAATCTTGGCACTCGCGAATGCCCTTGCCTCTGATAGTTTCATTAGATACTCATCCGCCCTGGCTGAGCTATCCGCGGATCATGAAAGGCTGAGAAGACCAGGGGGCTTTATAGATTGCCTCGAAAATTCGGTACTCAGGGCTCCTCCCCTCCAAACGAGATCGGCGCCAGAGCTGCGCGCTGCTGCCGACCTAGCCGATGCGCCAAAACAGAGAGAAGTGAGCGTCCTAGAGCGTTGGCTTACGGACCCCACTCAGCTAATAATCAAGCCCTCACAACGCCTGGCGCAGTGGCCGCTTTCCCTTGAAAGGTTAGCGAAAGAGCTTGGTAGCCATCCCCTCCTGGCCCCCATCAGCGAGGTCCATGAAATTACCACACGGGCGGCCGGCCGCGGTGATTTCGCTTAAATAAAGTTCAAGTCCTCAAAAAGCCATGGAATTCCCCCATCACTTTTTGAGGACTTATCTCCTCATGTTTATAATATCTTAAAACTCTTAACACTAAAAAAATAGTACTTCAGTATAATTTTGTAATAAAACGTAATAGAGAGGAGCTACTATGGAAGATCTATCAGCAGTAAATGGAGCCCGAAACTCCCCAAAAGCGCCGGCAGCGCAAAGCCACCAAAGCCCACGCCGACTCTCAGGCCTCTTCACCATAGTCTCCGATGCGGAAGTTGCGCGTAAAAGCAGCTACCAAGAGCCCGAAGCCTTAGGAAAAAGATACAGAAAGGCCGAAAAGGAGAAGGGGGCCGAATCTGCCCCACAACCGCTAAAAAGGGCTTCAGTTCGCGGGGAGAGCGTAAGAGGTACGGAATCACCACAAGATCCGGTAGGCAACATTCATAGAGCAGGCGAGGAGCGACGAATAGAGCTTCGTCAGCAAGCAAGTACCAAAGGCGGTCTTGAGGAGATAGCACGTGACTTCGCTGAGATCCCACCCACACAGCGCCTAAAAGACCTGCTTGCCCAAGAGCGCGGAGCCTATGGTAAGAATCCAATCCCAAAAGAGGTCGTTGCAGCTGTAGTTGAGGAGTTTCTGGAGGAGCAGGGCGCCATGCTAGGCCTACTCAATCAGCATTTTTCCGAGCTAGACAAAGACGCCCAGGCGGCCGTTGCAAGATCCGCCATCGACCTCTATCACCTCGATAGAAGCGATGAAATTCGCGCCGCTCTTGAGGGGGTCGTAAAAGGGAGGGACAGAGTCATTGCACATCTCACAAGCGACCCCTCCTTTACGGAGAGGTTGCTTTTGCGTCGAGCATGCTGCCAAGCGATTATTAGCCAGGCCTGCAGCTCTAAAGGCATGCAGCGAGAGGTTGCGCGCATCTTTACACAAATCCCAAACCATTCTCTAGCAGCAATCCAGCTTCAGAGAGTGGTAGCTGGCATTGAGCTTGCTCGTGGAGTTGCGCCTAAGTGGCCGAAGGGTTCCTTCGAGCGCACCTTTTCAAGCGATCATTGGGCACAACTCTACAAAAAAATGGAGGCGGGTGAGCTCACTCCTGATGAGGTTACTGACCACTATCATGCGGTCTACCGCGGCCAAGCATTCGAAAAGGATAGCCACGATCGGACGGCTGCCAATTGCGAGAAAGAGGGATTTAAAAGCGCATTTGACGGGCTCTTTCGTTCCGCATTAGAAGCCAAATATGGCGAGGAAATTGCCGCTGCTTGGGTTGTAAGTAATAGAAATCCTGTAGACTTCCATACTAAACGTATCGGGGCAACAATCTTTCTTGGTGATGTGAAGGGCCTAAAAAAAGAAGAGCCTCGCAAATCATTTTTAGATAGGCTTCTATGCCGAGAAATTCACCACGCAGAGACCCTCCTTTCTGGCACCAACCCCGTCAATCGCTGGTTCGACATGCTAAATCGGCTTACCGACTATCCAAGACTCGTTAACACATACCTTGGCGGTCTTTCAAACCCCTTCTTTGCTACACGCCCTAAATTAAAACGACTAGCCGAAAAAATAGGCAGTGATTCTCGTCTTCAGGAGCTTCAGGAAACTGCCAAATCTCCAATAAAATGCAAAATCAGCTCTCTTATTAGAGCTGGTATGCAGCCCTTGCAGGCTGCCGCTTGGCAAAGCGCCCTCTCAATTGCTGAGGGTGATATCTCTAGCAAGAGGTCGAGAGAAGCAAAGACTCCACCTAGCAGGCAAGACAGGCCCGCTCGTGAAATAAGCCCCCGATTTGTTGCAGAGCAAGCCCTGCTTCCAGAGAAAACGACATTTTTCTTACAAGAACTCTTTGAAACCGAAGAGCGATTCTATAAGAAGGACCTCGTTGGACTTTGTGAGCAGCGAGAGGAGTGTATAGCTAGGCTGCTTGAGGGATCGAGGGTTGCCATAAGGGATAAGAAGGAGGCGATTAGTCGCGCCGAACTCGAAGAGATCTTTGATGTGATAGAGAAACAGACCGCCGAGATGGCCGAGTTCAATGACCTCTTTAAGGCGGCTGAAAAATTAGAGGGAAGTCAGCGACTCGTGGCAGTAGCCAATGCGATTGCCTCGCCCGCCTTCGATCGCTACTATAACGCATTAGCGGTGCTGACAGACCAGCACGACAGGCTGAACAAAGATGGAACGTATCAACGTCTAAGAGCAGCGAGCTTGGGTGTAGAGAACGTAAAGAGTCCTCCTGTGACCCTTTTAGACCGGTGGCTGCAGAGCCCTGCAGACCTGCTAAGTTCCCCCATGCAGCGTTTAACTAGATGGCCTATGACGCTCGATGCGATCGCAAGCCCAATTAAGGAGGATCATCCCCTCCGTGACGTAATCACCGGAGCCCAAGAGATCGCCAAAAATGCCGCCAGAAGAGTCAACGAGCAGGTGGAGAAGTAAAACCGTTACCGAAGATGAGCAGTAAGGGCACCAGGGGCATTTGTGATTAGCCCCTGGACCCCTTGCCGCGCTAGCTCATCGGCTCGGCTCCTCTCATCTACGGTCCACACCCAGAGGGTGAGGCCGCGTAAGAGGAGCTCTGCTACCTTTTTTGGGGTGGCGAGCTTTTCAGAGAGAGCAATGCGCGCAAGGCCCATCTTCAAATAGAGGTCGAGATCGGCCATAGATTCTGCAATACCAATGATAGAGTCGTTGGGATGGCATCTAATAAGATGGGCGATGAGCCTCGGATCGAGGCTACCGACAAGGGTTGGTGATCCATTAGAGAGGCGCTGCAGATGG
>JAKBAF010000004.1 GCA_021809305.1 bacterium | reverse complement strand
GGAGGAGATCAGGAAGCAGGAGTTGAAGAGGGTAGGAGAGGTTAGAGCGATGATCGTGGCAGCAGCTCCTCCTGGATCCACGCAGCCTGCATTGCTGGGGGCCCTTGTTCAGGCTGGAGAGAAGCTTGCGGCTCATAAATTCCTCGATCCACAATTTCTTCCAGAAGGAGAGTTTGCCGTTCCCCCTCCAGGCGCTTGTTCAAGCACGCAGGTGCAAGAGAGTGAGAGTGAGACCGAAACGGAGACCGAGACAGAAACAGAGACCGAGGCCGAGACAGAGACCGAGACAGAGACCGCGCTTGATGGAGATGGTGATCTCTCTGATCGACCCAATTTTATTAGGTGGCCAGCTCATTGGACCCAATCCCCAAAGGATTTGATGAAGGCGATCGAAGGAGGGCTTGCAACAGGTAGGTATGTGGGGCATGGCGGGTATGGGGGGGGCCAGGAGTATCCAATCCTTACCGATCTTCACGAGCTCGCACCGGAGCTCTATCAAAGAGCGCGGGTGAGCCTTAACCACGGGCTCCGGGCTGCAGATGGAAAGGCGCCAAATAAAGAGCGCTGGAAGGCCTACCACCATCGAGACATAGAGCCGCTAACCTACGTTGTCATCTTGCAAGATCGGAACAAGGGGACCTTCTGTAATTGCGCCATCAGTATGAGGGAGTATACGACCTACATCGCTCCGATGCTATCGCGCTCATGGGACGATGAGGTTCTTGTCACGGTCTTCCGATACTGTGGTGAAGAGTGGAAGCCATTTGATTCGACCCAGTCGGTGAATCAAGGAGGGGGTATCCGATTGCAGTATGCCACTCCAATTGATCATCAGGGAGATCAAGCGCGCAAATATTGCGATCGTCTCTTTGCTGAGATGTCGATCCATTCAGGGCGCGTGGAGATGAAGAATGAGCATGAGCAGTGGGCTTTCCTCGACCTCTTCTTTAAGCTGCCGAAATTGCCACAGGACCCGAGAAGGAGGGCAAAGAAGAGAAAAGTGATTCTTGCGAGGTTAAAGAAAGTTGGATTCGATTTTAGTAGGTACAACGATCCGACGGATACGCCAAGGATGCGAAAGAAGGGCCAGGAGCACCTGCCCCCATTTAAGCCACTGCCGGTGCTGGGTGCTAGAAGAGGCGCTAAGGAGCGCGCACGCCTCGCCGATTTAGAGCTTAAGAAGATCGCCGAAAGCCAGAGGAATGAATTGAAAAAAAGCCTTAATGGGTCCTTTGGCGGGAAGATCATTAAGTATATTATTGAGCATACGTAAGGAAGAATTGCATGGCTGCATCTACACATGAGGTTAATCGTCCAGTTCAGATCGCATCAGGCATCGCGAGCGCTGCCCTTTGTGCTGCCACAGTTTGGTGGCGAGGGAGGGGCTTTTACCGCACCTATCTTGCCGCTGCTGGTGCCATTCCAGGGCTTGCCTATTTGTGGGGTGTGTCAAAAGACATAGGGTTAAAAGAGGGTGAATATACGGTCATAAGGGTGGCCGGAGGACTCTTTGGGGGGCTCTGTATTGGAGAGCTCCTTCCGGCAATGGGGAAGTTCCATGCGGCACTGCGTCTCTCGGATGTTGATCAACTCTTTGCGGGGATTCGCCAATCGGCAATTGGGATTGGCCTCTTCGGGAATATGAGCTATCGCTGCATGGGTCCCTCAAAGGCAGATGAGTTTTTTAAGCGCGCTAAAGAGCTAGGCGAAAGGCGTCGATACCTTCAGGGAAAGGAGCTCGCTCCTCATCTTAATAGCAGGTATGGAGCTCTTGATGAGGCAGGACGGGCATTGGCAAAGGAGGAGCTTTTTCAGGAATTTAAGCCCTTGCAGGCTGAGATTTCCGTCTACCTTTGGGAGCATAGCGGAGGCGAGTACTCTTCGGCGCTAGCCTCCATTGCAAGGCGAGCCGTTGTTCTTAACCCATGGATTGCGGCAGATGACTTTGAGACCGTGGTTATGCCTCCTATGGAGAATTTTTCATGGGCTGTATTTGACAATATCTCGGAGGAGGCCGAAGAGCGCCATGAAAAGCTGGCATCGCTCGTTAGTCCTCAGATTACAGACTCTATCTGGCCTCAGATGATGGACCTCTCCGAGGCAGCAACGGCTGAAGAGACGGAGTTTCTCGAGCACTTCTTTGGCCGTTTTGCAGATAGTGATGCAGATCGCCTCCTTATCGGAGCAGCATTTGACCTCCCTTACAACGTTGCTTATGGCAACGATGTGAACCGGATAAATTGGGGGCGAATGGTGGGTATTGCCCTTAACTGGCGTGGGATTAGGACCAAGCAAGAGATTGATAATCTATTTACTTGGCGTGACTTCAGCTGGCTCGAGCAGCTGGATGGCAAGGAGCAGGCGCGCCGTGAGCTTGAAAAGGCCAAGGTCCTCTTCCAGATCAAGTATATGCCTCTTCGAGTAGAGCCTAAGGGTTATAGCGGCTATGCCAAGGCAGCCTTTGTGCTCGGTTGGCAGGCACTTCTCTTTGGCTTTATGGTCTCGTGGTGTCCCAAGTCAACCACTGCCGGTGCCGTTTTTGGGGGCTGCGTCGCCAGTGCATTTAGCGTATCATCCGGTGACCCAGTTGTTGGGAGTGCCAGACGTGTTGGGCGCGAGAGGATGACCGATCGACTTTTCTGTATTGCTCTTCAATCGATTGCAGTCTCAATTAGTTATTATGTTTTTCCAACGATGGCGGGTTTTATCACAGGCACTGTTGCAGGTTTTGGTGCAGCGTCTGTCTGGGGGGCTTTCCATCCCCCAGCGAAGAGAAGCCGTGAAGAGCGGCCGCGACGTGCGGTCTAAGAGGTGAATGGGTATGGAGAGAGGTCCCAGCGTGGTGGGTAGAATAGGTGGTAGTCAAAGCGGCAATATAGCGGCTGCGGCTTTTAGCCTATGTGCAGGTGGTGCCATTTGGCGTTTGCGCTCATTCGGACACCTTAAGGGCGGATCGATCGCTTTGGCGCTCATTCCAACGCTTGCAGTGGCTGAGCTTCTTGCTACCCGAGCGGAGCGACCTCGTGTTTGTCGGATCCTTCGGTGTGTCAACTACTCGACTATCCTCTCCCTTGGCGCCTTTGAGCTTTTCCAAGGGGCAATTGAGTTTAAACGCGCTATTGATAATGGAGAGACGATACGGGCTCTTCTTCAAGGGGGACGCTCTCTTTTTGGTGCAAATATCTGTTTAGTACCGATAACGCTTATCACCTGCTGTCCTCTACCCTCCGATAAAAAAGCGCGCGGCGGGCTTCGTGGAGGCCGAGAAAGACCAGTAGTCGGAGAGGGAAGGGGAGCTGGTCTTCGAAAAGATCATGGCCGAGATCCTATTCCTCTTTGGCTGGAGGGGGATGCTGGTATAAGTGTAGCTGGGGGTGTTGGGAGGAATCCATTGTCGAGCGGGGGGCGACCCATTGCCCCTCCTATGAGAGTTGGGGAGCCGCCAAGGCGCAGAGGGCAGCAGACTCTTGATCCAGTGTTACCTCTAAATAAGCCCCCTAAACGAGTTATCGCACCGGCAGCTCCATTGCCGAGAGGGGGGCAGCATAATGCTCCTCCTCCTGTGAGAGGAGGAGATCAGCCAAGGCGGATAGGACCGATTACCCCAGGTCCAGTTAAGGTGCCACCTCCAAAGCCTCCTGAAAGAGCTATCGCACCGGCAGCTCTTGCTGGGTTTGTCTGGACCTCAAGGGAGAGGGACCCCTACGAAGTTCGCGATGATGCAGATGATCTACTCCCGCCTCTCAATTTTGAAGAGCCTTCCAAGATAATGGCAAAGTCTCGAGAGGAGGCTAAAAAGCAGGTGGTAGAGCTTGGAGCGATTGCAACTGAAGGCTATAAGCTTCTTGATTCTCTCTATGTGCTAGGCCTCGAGCTGGAGTCGGGGCGCGCTGGCAATCAGAGTGAATCGGATGACCGGGCTATCGCGATTGCAAGATGGAACAGTGTAACCGATGAGATAGACAGATTCAAAAGGGCGAATCCGACGGCCGATGGCCAAATGGCAGAGGGAGGCACACGGGATCTCTACTTTAGAAGATTTAACAACTATTGCTTAAAGATCATGAATTCAGAAGAGCGCGGCACAGTTGGCTGGGAGATCGCGCGGCTAAAAAGAATGGATCAGCCACTGGTAGCGGAGGGAACGGGTTATGACGGTGAAGAGATTGACACCGATGATGACGAACCCTTCCAAGATCCCCTCATCTTGGCAGTTACAGATAGAGTTCTTCCCGCGGAATACAAGCTACTTACTGAAGCTCTAAGTCTGAAGCCGTGGGACAATGCTGATTGTGGCGAATCGTGGGCAAGACAGCTTAAAAGGCACCTTTGTTTCATCAAATTGAAGGATGAAGCCGCCCTGGATAAGTTTTTTAAAACAGCTGAAGCGCGTGTTCGACAAGAAGAGCGCGAGGATCCGACCGCTTTCAAGGCTCGGCAGCGTCAGAAGCGCATGAACTGTCTCAAGGCGACCTATACCGCACAGCTCCAAAGAGTTCGCGATAGGAAGAAGAAAAGGGGTGGTAAGGGTTGAGTGAAAAGCTCAAACCGCCACTCCTCTGGGGAGCAGCGGCTCAAATCCATCAAGAAATAATTGTGTGCAACACTGTGCTAATCCAGGGTGCTGGAGAGGCGTAGCTACAGAAATATTGCAGACATCGTTCTAGTTGCCTGCACTCTGTCGCTAGCTGCCCCTCGTTTGACGAAAACCTCTATGACATCTTATTATCTTCTCATTTAGGAGCCATCTAGATGTTAGATATTAAGCTGCTGCGCCGAGAGAGAGAGCGATGCGAGGCCAAGCTTCGCTCCCGTGATCCTGCAATTGATCTAAGCCGCCTACTCTCCTGTGATGAGCGAGCCCGCGAGATTCAGACCGAGGTGGAGAGGCTTAAATCTGAGCGCAACGACCTCTCAAGACGGGTCGGCGAGCTTAAGCGAGAGGGAAAGGAGGCGGGCAATCTTCTTGGAGAGGCCGCGCAGTTGGGTGAGCGAATTGAGCTCCTCGATCACGAGCTCTCCCTTCACCTCTCTGAGATCGAGCGCGAGCTTTCGGCCCTTCCCAATCTTCCACTAGATGAGGTAGCGGCATCGCCCGATCCTAAGGATAATGTCCTTGTTAAAGAATGGGGAAAAAAGCCCACCTTTGCCTTCACGCCGCGCCACCACGTCGAGATCGGGGAGCAGCTTGGCCTCTTTGATTTTAAGCGAGGCGCTAGGATGTCGGGGAGTGGCTGGCCGATCTACAAGGGGTTTGGCGCTCGTCTTGAATGGGCACTCATCCAATACATGCTCGACTTCCACATCAAGCGTGGCTTTGAGATGTGGCTTGTGCCCCACGCCTTGCGCGCTGAGGCGATGTACGGCTCGGGCCAGCTCCCAAAATTTGAATCTCAGCTCTTTAAAATCACCGATAAAGACTACCACCTCTTTCTGATCCCAACAGCTGAGGTCGCCCTGAATGCCGTCTATCAAGGCGAGATCTTGCCCGAAGAGGAGCTTCCTAAAAGACTTGTCTCCTATACGCCATGCTTTCGACGAGAGGCGGGCGCTGCAGGGGCGCAAGAACGCGGCCTCATCCGCGTTCACCAGTTCAATAAAGTTGAGATGTTCTGTTTCTGTCGTCCAGAGGAGAGTGAGCAGATCCATCAAGAGATGATCGCCTCTGCAGAAGCGCTCGTCCAGAGTCTCGGCTTGCACTACAGACTCATGCTCCTTGTAACAGGTGATCTAGGTGTGGCTGCAGCAAAAACTGTCGACCTCGAGGTCTACCTTCCAGGTCAGGGGCGCTACTACGAGGTCTCCTCGCTCTCGAGCTGCACCGACTACCAGGCAAGGCGCAGTGACATTCGCTTTAGGCGCGAGGGGCAGAAGCCTGAATTTGTCCACACCCTCAATGGGTCGGGTCTTGCCACATCGCGTTTGATGGTGGCCATATTAGAAAACAACCAGCTAGCAGATGGGACCGTATGCCTCCCTGAGGCGCTCCAACCCTATCTCGGCGGAATTGATCGGTTAAGGTGCCCCTAAAGATTGCTGCGCGGGTCTTTGACTTTCTAAAGTGCGCTCCTATACTGGATCTACGATCTCCTGGTGAATACGCTTGTGGCCACATTCCAGGTGCGATCAACTTTCCCCTATTTAGCGATGCAGAACGGGCCCTGGTGGGGACACTCTATAAGCAGGAGGGGAGCGAGGCGGCAATCCAGCTCGGCCTAAAACTTTTTGGGCCAAAAATGGCAGAGGTGGCCGCAGAGGCGAGCCAATTGGCAAAAGAGGGGAGTATTGCCCTCTACTGCTGGCGCGGGGGGATGCGCAGCGCATCGATCGCTTGGCTGCTTAGCTTTGTGGGACTTCAAGTGACTCAGCTCAAAGGCGGATACAAGAGTTATCGCCACTTTGTTCACAAAGAGATTGCCAAGCAGCGCGACTACCTCCTCTTTGGAGGGCCGACAGGGAGTGGTAAGAGTGAGATGCTGCGTCGTTTCGGAGGCGATGGCGGGCAGGTTCTCGATCTTGAAGCGCTCGCCTTTCATCGGGGCAGCGCCTTTGGTGCAATTGGGCAGCCACCACAGCCGACCCAGGAACATTTTGAGAATCAAATTGGCTCCATCCTATCCCGCTTTAATGGACAATCAATCATTGTCGAAGATGAGAGTCGGCTTATTGGACGCTGCAAAATACCGGATGCACTTTATACTCAGATGCAGGTGGCGCCGCTTATCGTTGTTGAGAGTACACGGGAGGAGCGACTTTCAAGATTGATGAGTGAGTATGGCTCCTTTCCAAAAGAGGCCTTAGAGGCGGCTACCCGGCGGCTGGAGAAGCGACTTGGCAGAGAGCGCTGCGCCGTAGCTCTTCGGCATCTTGAGAGAGGGGAGTTAAAAGAGATGGCCGATCTCCTCCTCGACTACTACGATAAGGCCTACGCTCACGCTTCAAAGAGACGGTCTGCACCCAAATTCATCTTAAGGAGGGACCATGAGTCCATCAGATGATCACTTTGCTGGCGCCGGAGCGCTGGAGCACATTGCCGAGCGAAGAGCTGCAGGCATTCAGGCCTCCGCAGAGTGCCATGGCACAGAGAGCCCTGGCCACATCGCCTCTTTGACCGATGCTGCGAGGGAGACAACTGTCGTGCTGCTTCTCCTCTCACTTCTTCTCGAACAGCTAAGACTTCCTACGAATCATCTCCTCCTCATCCTTGGCCTCTTTGGGTTTGGCTATGTGGTGTGGAAGGTGGGGCGGGCAGGGTGGCTTGGCTGGTCTCGCCTGGAGCGGTTCCATCGCGTTATCGAAGAGGAGCGTTTTGAGATAGAGCATAACAGGAGCCAGGAGCGCGAGGAGCTTGGCGCTCTCTATGCCGCTAAGGGATTTGAAGGGCGGCTACTCGAGGAGGTGCTAGATGTCCTCATGGCCGATAATGATCGGCTTCTTAAGGTCATGCTAGAGGAGGAGCTCGGCTTTACCTTGCAGGCCTATGAGCATCCCCTCAAGCAGGCTCTTGCTGCTGGGATTGGAGTTTTATCTGCTCTCGCTCTTTTTGCTTTTGGTGCGCTTTTCCCCCCCTATGGAGTTGTCGCCATGTCAGGGGTTGCTCTCGCATCTGCTGGCTTTCTCTCAGCCTACCGAGAGAAGAACCGGCTCCTTCCAGCCGTTGTTTGGAATTTGGCGCTCGCTACCCTTTCTGTGGGGGGGGCCTATTTTATCCTTCAGTTCGCTTTAAGAGTGATGGGGCCCTTCATCGGGTCAGGGCTATGAGTGAGATGCTCCCTCGTGAGGCCTACACTGCCGTCCCAGAGACGAGGCCTTCCGAGCCTGCCCTCTTCGACGACTTTTTTGCGACAGGGGATAAGACGAATAGCCCCTTCCTGACCCCGAAATCGCGCCCTTGGGGAGAGCATCTATCTCTTAAGGCTGCCCTCTTGAGCGGACTCCTCTTTCTCTGCGCGGCGCTTCTCTCTTTTTTTCCAATTACCCTCCCGCTATCCTCTCTTCTTCTTCTATTTGTCTATTTTCTTGCTGGAATCCCCAAGCTTATCCAGTCGGTAGAGTCGATATTAAGTCTCGAGATCAATATCGATGTCTTGATGACCCTCGCTGCTTTCCTTTCTATCTTAATTGGATCGGGAATGGAGGGGGCGCTTCTTCTCGTCCTCTTTGCCCTCTCCGGCTCCTTAGAAGAGATGGTGTCGGCTAAAGCTAAGGGGGCGCTAGCTGAGCTCCACAAGCTCTCCCCAAAGACCGCACTTGTGGCCCAGCCTGGGGGGTACTTTCTCGAAAAGAGCCTGAAAGAGGTTGAGCGGGGAGCTCGCATCCTTGTCCGCTCAGGTGAGATCGTCCCACTAGATGGCAGGGTCGCCCACGGCACCTCATCGGTTGGGCTCGCCCACCTCACAGGCGAGAGTCTCCCTATTAGGGTAGAGGTTGGCGATGAGGTGGCAGCCGGTGCCCTCAATATGGAGGGCTCCCTCACAATTGAGGTGGTTCGCACCGGCAGTGACTCATCGCTTGCGCGGATTATCCAGCTTATTATCAAGGCGCAGAGCGCCAAGCCTAAATTCCAGCGGACAATCGATCGAATAGGCCGCCCTTATGCTATTGGGGTGATCTCCCTCTCGCTCCTTACAGCGCTTCTCCTACCATGGCTGATATCAATCCCCTATTTTGGACCAGGTGGTTCGATCTATCGCGCCCTCTCCCTCCTAATTGCCGCCTCTCCCTGCGCCTTAATCATTGCCCTGCCCATTGCCTACCTCTCAGCTATTAGTGCCTGCGCTCGCAAGGGGATACTATTAAAGGGAGGCGTCACACTCGATGCGCTAGCTACGTGCAAGGCGATCGCATTTGACAAGACAGGCACGCTCACTACAGGGAAGCTCTCCTGCCTCGGTATCGATCCGATTGATGAAGTCTCTTCGGAGGAGTTAAATTTTGCCTTAACTTGCGCCCTAAGTCTTGAGATAAACGCTGTCCACCCCATCGCACGGGCGATCCATGACTTTGCCCAACTTCAGGGGGCAAGCCCCCTTCCCCTCGAGAGGTTTCGCTCCATCCCAGGCTATGGGTTAGAGGGCGCCATCAGCGCAGACGGCCACCTCACCGAGCTCTATATCGGCCACCCTCTCTACTTGGCGCATCGTCTTTCGGCAACAAGACTCTCATCCCTTGATGCGCAGGCCAGATCCTATGAGGAGGGGGGTGAGCTCTTCTCGGCTCTTCTTGTTGGCGATAAGCTCTACTCCCTCCGCTTCCAGGACACGCCAAGGAGCCGTATCAAAGAGGTCCTGGGAGAGCTTAGGGACTCTCTCAATCTTCGCCTCCTGATGCTTACTGGGGACCACCACCCCAATGCGAGCGCAGTGGCAAGTCAGGTCGGTATCACAGAATTCCATGCAAATCTGCGTCCTGAAGATAAGCTCTCCCACGTTACCCGCCTAAGTGAGGAGATCGGCCTTGCCATGGTTGGCGATGGCATCAACGACGCCCCAGCGCTCAGCCGCGCAACCGTCGGGATCTCAATGGGAGAGGTTGGCAGTCAGACCGCCATCGATGCCTCTGATGTGGTTCTCCTCCATGACAACCTCGCTCACCTCTTGTGGTTATTCAAAAAAGCCTCCTCAACACGCTCAATTGTTCGCCAAAATATCATTCTGGCACTCGCTGTTATCTGCGGTGCAAGCCTCGCCGCCCTCCTGGGCCTCATCCCCCTCTGGCTCGCCGTCACCCTCCACGAAGGGGGCACTGTCCTTGTCGGTCTGAACAGCCTAAGGCTTGTTCGATAGAGAAAGGACAAAAACGCACTTGCAGCAATCGATTTGTTTACTTTACGCTATGTCGCAGCGATTGAGCGCCCTTTGATCTCTCAAGCAACAGGCTAAGGAGAGGCAGACTGCTCTTAAAAATTGGCGGCTTGCCCATGTCTAAGCACTCCTCTTCTCTTCTGATCTTCTCATTCCTTTTATTCAGCGCCCCACTCTCCTCTACCCTGCAAGTCGGGGAGAGTGAGCTTTCACCACTTAAGGCCTCAACGGCGCAAGATGGCGCAACACTCTATGCACTTCCCGTCGCTTTGGTGGATGACAAGGTGAGTGCGATTTCGGGAAGCCTTGTCTTAAGAGAGAGGGACCTTATCTGCTACTACATATCCTTGTCGTAAGCTCAAGTTTGGAGCGGTACGCCTCTACCTCTTTGGTTTGCCTCACCCCTATGCGGCGTAAGCTGCATAATCTCTTAGAGACAGGTGACAGTAAAAATAATAATTGTTAAAGCAAGAGGAGGGATCCAAATAAGGAGGAAAAACGGTATGAAACGTAATTATTCATTGAGCTCTCTTGCCGCCATTGGGCTTTTAACTGCAACGGTCGGATGCGCAGAGGCACAAAGAACTGGCGCCGCAGTGTCGCAGGCACCATCACAGGCAGCCGCGCAGTGCGCAAAACCCGCAGCAAGTGATGTACAGGCCCTATATGCAAAGATCGATAAGACCCACCAAGCCCTCTTTGAGTCAATGGACTGCGAGGGTCAAAACATGGCCCTGCAAGCGGTTAATCAGACTTGCAAAGGTAAGAACTCTTGCAAAGGGCTTAACTCCTGTGCTACCCCTAAGAACGACTGCGCAGGCTTAAGCTCGTGTAAGGGGACCACAAAGGGGCCCTTTGCTGACAAGAATGAGGCCGTTGACGTAGCTAACATGGCCCGTAAACGACAGATGAAAAGCTAAGGCTTGAAGCTTGCGGAACTTAGGAATTGGGATCGGTTTACGTCCAGACCACTATAAGGAAATTTTTGATAGCGAGCCGAATATTGATTGGTTCGAGATCATTAGCGAAAACTTTATGGTCGATGGAGGCAGGCCGATCGAAATTCTGGAAAAAATTCTCGAGAGATATCCCGTTGTTCAACACGGGGTATCTCTTGCGATCGGCAGCCCGGACCCACTCGATTTCGACTACCTCAAGCGACTTAAGACTCTCGCCCAAAAGACAAAGACCCCTTGGATCTCAGACCACCTATCATGGGGACGTCTTGCTGGCGCCCACTTTCACGATCTCCTTCCCCTTCCCTATACAAAAGAGGTTATTGAGTACGTTGCGGAGAGAGCGCGAATCGTCCAGGATTTTCTAGAAATTCCTTTTGCTTTGGAAAATCTCTCCTCCTATGTCACTTTTAAGCAAGATCAAATGCCGGAATGGGAGTTCTATAGCGCCATTGTTGAGAAGGCGGATATCTCTATGATGCTCGATGTCAATAACATCTACGTCTCCTCCCGCAACCACGGCTTTGACCCCCGATGCTACTATGAAAATATTCCATTAGAGCGTGTCATACAAATTCATCTCGCAGGTCATACCGACCATGGCGACTACATCCTCGACACCCACGATCATCCTGTTTGTGATGAGGTGTGGAAGCTCTACGGGGAGGTCATCTCTCAGACAGGGCCCCTCTCAACGCTTCTTGAATGGGATGACCATTTCATCTCTTTTGCCGATACGTGGAAGGAGGCTTTAAGGGCGAAGCAGTATCAACAAAGTGCCCTCTGTGTTTGATTCAAAAGTTCCCCCAACTCTCCTCGCTTCTCAGAGCTGGTTTGCCCAAGTGATCACCCGTCCAATTGATGGCGACAGCCGGATGCTCTCCATCTCCCCATCAGGCCGTCCAATGAGTGAGGAGGCTGCCGACTATATCACGCCGAATGAAAGGCTTGGATCGGCAGAGCGCATCCAGATCTACAATCAGCAGTACTGGTGGCGACTTTTATCAACATTGCAGGAGAATTTCCCAACTCTTACCCGCCTATTCGGCTACACCGACTTTAATCGCTCTCTTGCCACACCCTTTCTTCTTGCCCACCCCTCGCACCACTTCTCGCTTGCAAGGCTTGGCGATAAGCTTAGCGACTGGATTGATGAGTGCTATACAGCGCCCGATAAGGCCCTCGTTCTCTCTTCA